>NZ_CP040755.1:4239349-4542160 GCF_024585285.1 Colwellia sp. M166 | reverse complement strand
AACAAGGCTGCGCTTTTGCATAAGTTGTAAGTAATCAAAGCGAGCAGACTTAGGCCCACATAGCCCCAACCAAGCAAGTTGTGGGTCTGTATCGGTAAAGGTAAGCGCTTGTTCAATCAATACGCTGATTTGATCCCACGTTAAGTCTAATGGGTTTTCCCTGCTAAATGGAAAGAATGAATAAGCCATATTCATTGATGTACTATCATCAATTTCGCTTTTCAGTCGAGCGGCTAAACGTGCCGCTAATTCATTGGCATTATTACCCTTTTCATAACCAATGACAGCAAAAGTATCATGAGACCAGCGAATCACAAGGTCGTCATTATTGCGACTATAAAGTAACAAGTCTGTAATATTAATGAGTTGGCTGTTACTAATCTCTGAATAGCTTTTTAATTGCACCATCAAAATATAAAGGCGTGGCAACATATCTCTTTGCACAGGTAGCAAATTTTGATGCATTTGGTTCATCAACTGACTAGTTTGTTCGATATAAATATCTAAATAGCGCCGGCTTTTGACCCCGGTAACCTTATCAACAATCGCCGCTTTTTCGAGTTGTTTATTAGCTTGTGCTAGCTCTAGATTTTTCGACTTAAACTTCTCTGTTTTTTCGTGAACTTGTTGCTCTAAATACAACTTTTGTTGCTGTTCTATGACCAATTTACGATTTAATAATCGAGAGTAAAACAATAAAGATAAAGCCACGGCTAAGGTATATAAAATGTATGCCCACCAAGTATTCCAAGGGGCTGATTTAACAATAATATTAAGTGATAAGCCGGGGTCACTCCATATATTGTCATTATTGCCTGCAATAACTTGTAGTTGATAATTACCTGCTGGCAAATTAGTGTAAGACACTCGGCGCGACTTGCCCGCATCAAGCCATTCTTGATCAAAACCTAAGAGGCGATATTTATATTGAGTAGAGTCTGGATTAGTATAATTAAGACCAACATATTCGAATGAAACAAGCTGATCATCATAGTTCAGTGTTAGTTTCTTTACTTCGGATAACGCTGTTTCCGCTTTTATGGCGGTATTTAATTTCAGTATATTGGTTAACCTAACTTTGGGAGCAGAAAGAGTGATATTACTTTGTGTGGGTTCAACACTTGAAAAACCTTTTCCTGCGCCAAAATACAGTGTTCCCATTGAGTCTTTAAATATAGCGCTATGATTAAAATCTAAATCAACTAACCCGTGGCTTAGATCAAAATGTTTAAAACGCTTTGATGACGGCGTAAATCGAGAAACGCCTTGATTCGAGCTTAACCAAATATCGTCATACTCATCCTGAGACAAACCATAAATAGTTTGGCTTTTCATACCGTCTTTTGTATCAAGGTGGGTAAATGAAAAATTCTCTGCCACTCTATCTGCATAGCTTAATATGTTTAAACCTGCAGCTTGCGTACCGACCCATAAACTTTTATTGTTATCAATAAATAGAAACCAAGTTAAGTCACTTGAGATACTCGATACATTGTTATCGTCGTGGTTAATATGAAGAAATTTTTGGCTAATAGGATCATAACGGTTTAAGCCAGCCCCATATGTAGCTATCCAAATTATGCCTTGTTCATCTTCTAATAGGTGTAAAATTGAATTACTACTTGGACCAAACTCTGGCCTATCTTTATCGTTAACATAGCGGGTAAATTCATCATTTTTATTCAGACGATTAAGTCCTTGATAAAAAGTTGAAACCCATATATTTCCAGATTTGTCCTTAATTATATCAGTAATGCTATTCGCAGAAATTGACCTGTCATCTTTTTCATCATGCTCGTAAGCAACACTAGTGCCTGTAAGCATATCGATTTTATAAAGACCTGAAGCCCGAGTGCCAACCCACAAGATATTATCATCCGAAAATAATGTCATAATCCTCATATCTGTAAAATTACTAGAAATCGCTAATCGTTGTATACTATTTTCTGACTTATTTAAGGTAAAAATACCACCACTATATGTACTAAATACAATTTCATTTTTATTAATTTGCGTAAAGCTTGTTACATTAGGAGCATTGAGAATAGGGAAGCGGGTTTCTGTATACTGTTTAAATGTTGTCATTGTTGGATCCCAACGATTAACACCAGTAAATGTACCAATCCACATTAAACCATCATTATCTTCAAACAGAGTCATAATAAAATCATTACTAACACTGTATTGGTTATTTGGAGAGTGATTAAAGCGCTCAAAGTTTTCCTGTTTCTCGTTATATATAGAAAGACCATTATCCGTAGCAATCCAAATTCTTTTGCTTAAATCTTGATAGACATAATGAATGGTATTACTACTCACACTTGAACTGTCACCTTCCATGGTCTGAAAACTGATAAACTGATCCAATGTTGCATCATATTTGACTAACCCCTTATCTGTAGTGCCAATCCAAACTACGTCATCAGCATCTGTGAATAGAGAGTTTATGAATTTAGTTATGTAATCTTTCTTATTAAATCGAGAGTTCATCGTACGTTGAAACTCCCCTTTAAAATTAAAAACTGATATCCCGCCACCATTTGTTCCAATCCAAATTTCATTATTGGTTTCGGTAATCGCATGAATAGTATTGTTTGATAAGGTATTTTCATTACCAAGCTGTTGGTAAATTTGTTGGACACTCCAACGTTCGTTCTGGCGACGAATAATATTCAAGCCATTCTCTGTTCCCACCCATATTTGTCCTTTAGTATCTTCGTATAGGGTATTAACAGCATCACTGGTTAATGCTGCATCATGGGTTTTAGTCGTAATATGTGTAAAACTTTGCATGTCATTATTAAATAAATTGACACCGCCTCCACGAGTTCCTATCCAAAAATTTTGTTTTTTATCAATAAGTACACGACTAATAACATTAGAGCTTAATGAATTCTCTTTTTCCGCTTCATGATAATAACTAACGAGCTTATGACCATCGAATCGATGTAAGCCTTCTTGGGCACCAAACCACATAAAGCCATCTTTATCTTGTGCAATAGACATGGTAAATCGATAGGACATTGGATTATCAGAAGAGAAGCTCTTGAATAACCGGTCTTCGCTCGCATTACTCATCGTGCTAAAGAGAATAATTGCTAGAATATATAATATTTTTAACATCGAGTATTAAGCCGTGAGTTATAGAAAAAGTTAAGCTGCTTCAATAAAAAAGCCACTAATTTCTCAGTGGCTTGTTAAGGTAAGTTTTGCCACTACTGTGGTTCAACCCAACTATTGATACCTATAGTTGCTATATTGATGTCACTTAGACTTACTTTCCAAAGCAAACCATCTGTCTCGAACGATACTTTCCAAAGTAAACCATCAGTTGTTGCTGTATCTTGCCATGCGGAAGTATCTTCATTTGAGACCTTCCAAAGCAAACCATCACCAATAAAAATATTATCTTCATTATCCCAAATATATTCTTGACCTAAACCTTCAACATAAAAATCACCATCTTCGTTAATATTAGCAGGACCAAAATAATGCTCTTCTTCATTTAAATCTTTAGCAATATCTAACGCTGTATTAGCACAATCATCGTTGTTACTTTCGATCGCATAATAAGCACTGATTAATCCAGCTCCTTGCTGAAAAACACTGTAACGTAAACTACCGTCCGTATTATCACCTCGATAAGCACTACTCATAATTCGGCATTTAACTTGGTCTGGGGTTAGCGCTGGGTTATCCGTCAAAATTAGCGCCACTACTCCAGAAACCACAGCTGCTGCTTGGGAAGTGCCCGACATTTCAAAGTATCGTCCACCATCATGGTACTCCGGATGTTCGGCCACTATTTGTGAATCAAAAGACATTAAGCCTGAAATATGTCCTCCTGGTGCAATAATATCGGGTTTAACGAAACCCTCAGGTGTTGGGCCTGCACTACTAAAGGATGCTACTTTATCATCGTTATAATTAAACGGTGTATAATCATCTGTCATCGCACCAACCGTTATAATATATGGAACATTTCCAGGAACACCTACCGTCATTGGGTCTGGACCTTTATTACCTGCGGAGGCCACCACAACAATGCCTGCTTGCCACGCTTTCATTACCGCTTTATTTAACGGGTCATCCCAATAATTAGAGCGTACTGGGCCACTAAAAGACATATTTAAGACCCGTAAATTAATTTGCTCTTTAACTTGTAATGCCCACCCTATTCCTCGAATAACATCAGCGTAAGTCGCCTTACCCTCAGCATCAAAGGCTTTTATACCCACATGAGCGGCATTAGGTGCAACACCATAAATTTGTCCATTAACATCAAAGTCACTGTTAACAGCGATACTTGCGACATGGGTACCATGACCGCTTTCTTCCTCACCATAATTGCTGACAGTATCGTTAATAGCATCATAAGTACCCCATGCCTTATCTCGACCATCTAGGTCTGTTGATAAGCCAGGTAATTGCTCAAGACCAGTATCTAAAAAGCCAATTGTGACACCTTCGCCAAAATTGCCTCGGTTATGCACATAAGTTGCATCAACTTGCTCGGTAACAACGGATTTAGGTTGCCAACGACGTTGACCATAGTTGAGCGCACTCAATTCAACTTTATGGTTACTCGAAACTTTAATTTCTTGCTGCTGTTTTAATTGCTTTAATTGATCTGGGGTTAAATCAACCGCAACGGAATCAATGATACTTAATTCATGGCTTGGCTTAACGCCCATTTTTTTCAAATTGTCTTTTAGGACAACAAAGTTTTTCGCACTAATAATATAAGAACTCTTACTATTATTTTCTTTAGCTACCGACATAAAGCCAGTTAGCATTACGACCGAAATAACCAGAGAAACTATTGACAGTGGTTTTATATTTTTTTTTATTGAAGTGAACAGCATTTATTATTATCCCCTTTGCTTGTTACATCTTGCTAAATTATCTTAAAAACATCAGGGTGAATAACTTCATATGTTCAGGTTCGTATACATTAAGTATCAACTATTGATGGTCCTCGTAACCTCAACCCAACGACATCAAGGTTAACCTCAATTATCTAACCAAACACTACCACACCTACTAATGATTTTTAATCTTGTCTTCATAACTAAAATCAAAAAAACAGTTAAAATTGTTTTGTTATTAATAGGTAAGTTAACGCTAAACCTAATAAGAAATTTGATAGTAGCATTTAATAAAAACCCACCTAGCACTATTGCGACATTTTTTCGAACCAAACCGACATGAAAAAATTAAAGTATTTATAAACAAAAACTTAAATAAAAAAGCCTTTTCTTCACTTGTCGTTTTTATTCTAAAAAAAGTCTTAGACTTACTATTCAGTCGCTATAAAAAACGACAAGCTTGTTAGCGATGACAAATCATCCAACGATAAAAATAATACGTCCTATGTTGCATCTAGCATGTTCCATTAAGCGTAAAAACAAATTCAAATTGGAGTTCGACTCAGATGAGAAATAAAAAAATACTAGGTTTAAGTGCATTAACACTATCAATTCTTGCGGCTAGCGGTATAAGCAACGCACAAACATTTGAAGCAGCTGAAATAACCCAGCCGATCCTCATTGGTGCTCAGAGTTCATCCACCGCGGTCAATAAAGACTTTAGCCAATGGCGTGAACAACAAAAATTTAAGAGTTATGACTTTACCGACAGAATCATTGTTAAGTATAAGAATGGTTTTGAAGCACAAACTTTAAATGGTGTAACCTCAGAAAAAGCTATGCCGAAAGGTTTGGCTAAAAAAGCAGGCAATAGCCTGAAACATCTGAAAAAGTTAAAGAATGGCCGTCACGTTATCTCATTAGGTCAACAAAAACACATCAATGATGTTAAAGCAATGGTGATGGAGCTGAACAGTCACGCTGATGTCGAGTTTGCAGAACCAGATTACAAACGTTATTTAATGGCTCAAAATCAACCTTGGGGCATTGCAGATACCCAATCAGACCTAATTTCTGACAATGATGCAGCGAATATGACGGTATGTATTATTGACTCAGGTTACGAACGTGCTAATCCCGATTTAAATGCAAACAATGCTTCTGGTACCAACAATTCAGGTACAGGTAATTGGTACCAAAATGGCGGTTCGCACGGTACACATGTCGCAGGAACTATTGCAGCAGTAAATAACTCAGAGGGTGTTGTAGGTATTATGCCAAATACTAATGTCAACCTGCACATTGTGAAAGTATTTAACGAAGCTGGATGGGGTTACACAGGTGAACTCATTGATGCCGTTGACACCTGTGTTAACAATGGTGCAAAAGTTATTAACATGAGTTTAGGTGGTGCGGGCTCAAGCAATGCAGAACGTAACTCATTACAAGCTGCAGCTGATGCAGGTGTTTTACTTATTGCTGCATCGGGTAACGATGGCGATTCAACACTATCTTACCCTGCATCTTATGATTCTGTTATGGCTGTAGGTGCACTTGATCAAGGTCGTCAACATGCAGAGTTTTCACAATATACTTCACAAGTTGAAATTTCAGCACCTGGTGAAGCTATTTTATCAACCGTGGCGGGTGATGGCCGTTTAGGTTATATCACCTTAGGTTCAACAACCTATGGTAACGATGAAGTTGTACCACAAACACACTACATACAAAGCGGTGGTAGCTTCACCGTCAGTAATGTTAACAGTGCCGCAAACGGTGTTTTATCTGCCTGTACGCTTTCAGGTAGCAGTTATAGTTGTTCAAATGTTGCTGGTAATATTTGTTTAGCTGAACGTAATGATAACCAAAAAGGCAGTAATTATCCTGAAATAAACCCAGCTAAAGCTTGTGCTGATGCCGGAGCATCTGGCGTAATTGTTTATAGTAATAGCACCCGACCAGGTCTTCAAAATCCATTTTTAGTTGATGCCAATACCGACGTTACTGTACCTACTGTGTCAATAAATCGCGATCTTGGCTTACAACTAATGGGACAACTTGGAACAAACGTTAGCTTGAATGTAGTTGGCAACCAAGATTACGCTTATTATAACGGTACATCGATGGCAACCCCACACGTTACAGGCGTAGCAGCCTTAGTTTGGAGTAATAACCCTGACTGTTCAGCAACAGAAGTACGTAACGCATTAAAATCAACGGCTATTGATTTAGACGTTGCTGGCCGTGATAACAAAACCGGTTACGGTTTAGTGCAGGCAAAAGCTGCTTCTGACGCATTAGCCGCAAGTTGTGGTGATGGTGGCACTACACCACCAACAGGTGGTAGCAATGTTTTAGAAAATAGCATAGCTAAAACCAACTTGTCTGGTGCTGCAGCACAGGAATTAAGCTTTACGATGGAAGTGCCTGCTGGTGCAACCGATCTTAACTTTACCATGGCTGGTGGAACAGGTGATGCTGATCTTTATGTTAAATTTGGCTCAGCGCCAACAACGACGAGCTATGATTGTCGTCCATATAAAGGCGGAAATGCTGAGTCTTGCCCGATAGAGACAGCACAAGCGGGTACTTATTATGTGAAAGTTATTGGATATTCTGCCTTCACTGGTGTGAACTTAACAGGTAGCTTCACTGAAGGGTCAACGGGCGGTGGCGGTGATGCTACAGGTGGTAGTGCCTCAGTAACTGATATCACAGTTGCACGTCGCGCATGGACTTATTACACCATTGATGTACCTGCAGGCATGGCAACACTTGATTTCAATATGAGTGGTGGCACTGGTGATGCAGATATGTACATTCGCCGTGGTGCACAACCAACAACTTCAACTTATGACTGTCGCCCTTATAAAAGTGGTAACACAGAAGCATGCCCATTTACTAACCCAATAGCCGACACCTGGCATATAGGTATCTATGGGTACGTTGCGGCAAGTGGTGTGAGCTTAGACGTAACATACAACCCATAAAGATATAGAAATAACCCCAAACTAGACTCCCAACTAGATTGTAACTAGGGAAGATATTAATTTATCTTCCCTTTTTTTTATCCGTCAACTTGGTCAATCACTCGCCTCGCCTCTGCTGATTTTATCAATAAATACATACGCCAAATTAAAGATAATTTTTTCAATTTATACCGGCAGTGTTATAGTCCTGGTAATTTATTATTAGGTGCTTGTTACTTACTTTTAGTGGGTAAGTTCAGGAGAATAGGGAAATTGGTGAAAATCCAGTACGTGCCCAACGCTGTAATGACGTATTAGTTTGAAAATATCGCAGAGCAATCTTATGCGCTTGCGCAATACCCTTAGGTTTAAAACCGATATTAAAGCCACTGGCAATAAATGCTGGGAAGGTATCAAACTTTAATTTATTTTATCTAAATTTATGTCTTAGTCAGAAGACCTGCCCAATAATGCCAACAAAGTGGAAGGCCGACCGCTTTTAAAGTCCAAGAAGGGGAATATTTTGGATTTATTCAATAACAACACCGCGCAGCCAAGAGCGACGCATCAATTTAATGAACAAGAGCAATATGGCTTATATAAATCAATTTTTAACCGCAGAGATGTTAGAGGGCAATTTCTAGCCACGGAAATTCCAAATGATGTACTAAGCAGGATACTATATGCTGCCCACCATGCGCCATCTGTTGGTTTTATGCAGCCTTGGAACTTCATTGTTATACAATGTCCTGAAGTAAAAACTAAAATACATCAAAGTTTTACCCTTGCTCATCAAGAAGCACAAACAATGTTTGAAGCAAGTAAGCAAGAAAAATATAAGAACTTAAAGCTTGAAGGCATTATTGAGTCACCTATCAATATCTGTATTACTTGCGATCGAAACCGAACAGGCAAAACAGTTATTGGCAGAACTCATATGAAAGAAATGGATTTATATAGCTCGGTATGTGCGGTACAAAACTTTTGGCTTGCTGCTCGTGCGGAAGGTTTAGGCGTTGGCTGGGTTTCAATTCTGCATCATGACACCTTAAAAGCAACACTCGCTTTGCCTGATTCTGTCGTACCAATCGCTTATTTGTGCCTTGGTTATGTTAGTCATTTTCAGAAAAAACCAGAGCTAGAGTCTGCAAACTGGTTACCCAGAAGACCTATTGACGAGTTGGTTAATTTTAATGGTTGGGGCCAAGAGGCTCGAAATGAAAGCGAACAAGCATTAATTAAAGCATTAAAATCAAATCAAGCATTTCCACAATCGTTTCACCCTTAAAAAATAAAGTGTGGCTCTAATTAAGTTCAGCTCAAATAATAGAAGCGTTTATAAACAAACGCTTCTATTTCTACCGTTGTTTTTAGCTTGGTATAAAGCGGTATCAGCCTGTTCAAACAATGCGGTCCAATTAAGCTCATCTTGTCGTTGAGCAATACCAATCGATACTGATATTTTAGGCAAGTAGGCTTTAGAGTCCCTTTGCATTAACTTTAATTGCGATATTGCCAGTCTAATTTTTTCAGCCACTTCATGTGCTTGTGTCATGGTTTTATTAACCATTACAACCACAAACTCTTCACCACCAAAGCGCACAGCAATATCTTGATCTGAGATGGTCGCTTTAATGACTTTAGCAATACGCTGAATCACCTTATCACCAATAAAATGACCAAACTGATCATTTACACTTTTAAAATGATCAATATCAATAGCTAATGAAGAATGAACCTGCTCTATATCGAGTTCTTGTAGCTTCATATCACAGCCTCGGCGATTATATAGCCCTGTTAAAGAGTCAACAATAGCTTCATGACGCGCGGCTTCCAGTTTAGACTTGAGAAAATTAACCTCACCACAAGCTCTAGTTAACTCTAGAGATAAATCACCATGCTGTTGTTGAGATGTCGTTATACTGCTCATTAAAAATGCCACAATACTTTGCATGGACTTATGATATTCATGCTTTGTCAGTGCTTGCTCAGCTTTTTTTAAGTTTGATGCTACCGTTTTATCACTATCTACTTGTAGATTGATCTTCTCCAAAGTAGAAGCTAAAGCTTTTTCAATGGGATCAAGTATTTGCTTATCAATAGTATGAGCGTTTGAAATATATTTTTCAAATAAGCCTTCGATAAAGATTAAATCGATTTCTTGATAGGTTTGTAGATGTCGTTCTAACTCTACACTTAATTTTTCATTACGCTTACTGACATGCAGATAGATAACCGAGTAGTTTACCGGGCTAGGCGGAATTTGGTAATGCGATAAAAATTCATTGGTCGATTCACTGAATTTTAATGCCTCATCAAAATTATCTTTAATAAGCACAAATACTCCTTAAGAGTCTCTTTATTTAGGAAGTCTATCAAGTGAGATAAATAAAAGTGTAGATATTTATTTACTGGTACTTGTAAGACTATAGAAACACGTTGCGTTCAACAAGCATTAAAGAATTAATTTTTATTGTTTAATGCTTTTAATCAAATAGTTGGCTCATTTTATCATCACTTTTTAGCTGGAAAGTAATTGACGAATTTTTTTGACTAATTATCGGTGATACAGCAAACTGCGGCTAGCTTTAATTATTAACTTTTTGAGAAGAATAACAATGAAAAAATTTGCTTCACTATGCTTTGCATTAGCATCGACAGCAGCAATAGCGGATGAAGGGATGTGGCAACCACATCAACTACCTACTATCGCAGAAAAGCTTGTTGATGCGGGATTAAAACTTGATCCTAAATCATTAACCGACCTTACCGGCTTTCCTATGGGCGCTATCGTTAGCTTAGGGGGCTGTACTGCCTCTTTTGTTTCAGACAAAGGTCTTGTTGCTACTAACCACCATTGTGTTTATGGCTCAGTACAGTACAACTCTACTGAAGAAAACAACCTACTAAAAAATGGTTTCTTGGCCAAGTCATTCAAAGAAGAGCTACCAGCAACGCCAGGAAGTAGGATTTATGTCACAGAAGAAATAACCCCCGTGACTGACATTATCCAAGCAGCATTAAGCTCAGATATGACAGGTTCACAGCGTTTTAATAGTATCGACCTTAGCTCTAAATCACTCGTTGCCGAGTGTGAAAGTGACAGTAAGTACCGCTGTAGTGTGGTTAACTTTCATGGCGGCCTAGAGTATTACCTATTTAAGCAATTGACCATTCGTGATGTGCGTTTAGTACATGCTCCAGCTAGCAGCATTGGTAAATACGGCGGAGATATTGATAACTGGATGTGGCCAAGACACACCGGTGATTATGGCTTTTATCGCGCTTATGTAGGTAAAGATGGACAGCCAGCTGACTACAGCGTCGAAAACGTACCCTATGAACCAAAACATCACTTAAAAGTGAATAAAAGTAGCGTTGATGAAAATGACTACATCATGGTATTAGGCTAC
Source organism: Colwellia sp. M166 (assembly GCF_024585285.1). NCBI lineage: Bacteria > Pseudomonadati > Pseudomonadota > Gammaproteobacteria > Alteromonadales > Colwelliaceae > Colwellia > Colwellia sp. M166. The sequence goes on along the minus strand of NZ_CP040755.1, from coordinate 4,530,910 downwards.
CCAGGTAGAACAAATCGCTATCGTACAGCGCTAGAAGTCGAAAACCAATTTACTTGGACATACCCACAAGCTAAAGCTTATCGTGAAGAAATAATCGACATTATTCACGAAAACTCAGCTGCAGGTAGCGATGTAAGAATTAAATATGAAAGTACTTTAGCTGGACTTGCTAACTATGCAAAAAACTATGGCAGCATGGTTGAAAGCTACAATAAAGGCACAACTTTAGTGCGTAAGCAATCACTAGAGTCTGAACTTACTCAATGGATAAATGCTTCAACAAAGCGCCAAGCTAAATACGGTGATGCATTAAAAGGTTTAAATGGCTTAATTAAACAAGATCAGCAAAACCAAGCCAGAGACTTAATCTTAGGTTATATGAATTACAGCAAAATGCTAAGCACTGCTACACGTTTACATCGCTTATCACTTGAGAATAAAAAGCCTAATGTTGAACGTAAGCGAGGCTACCAAGAACGCGATATTGCTGGTTTTGAACAAAGTATGAAAGCCGTTAATCGCCGTTACGATGCTCAAATGGACCAGAAAATTCTACTGGCTATGTTTAAACACTATATTCAATTGCCAAAATCACAACGTTTAGCTTCACTTGATAAATTTTTTAATATTGAGCAAAACACTAATGAACAGCAATTGCAGGCTAAACTAGCAAAAATGTACCAGGCAACAACATTAAATGATCAAGATACTCGTTTAGCTTGGATGAATAAAACACCAGTAGATTTTTCAAAGAGTAATGACCCTTTCATTCAATTAGCAGTAGATACCTATGAAGAGCGCAAGCATATTGAAGAATCAAACGAAGAGCTTTCTGGTAACATTCAGTCTTTTCGCCCTAAATATATGGAAGCATTGATTGCGTACTTTAACGCAAAAGATCTACCAGTATATGCTGATGCTAATAGCACCCTACGTGTAACCTACGGTAATGTTAAAGGCTACTCACCTCAAGATGGACTCGTGGCAACTCCTTTCACAACCCTAGAGGGTATTGTTAGAAAAGATACCGGCATTGCCCCATTTGATGCTCCTAAAAAAGAGCTTGCTCTGATCAAAAATAAGCAATACGGCGAATATGCTAAAAAAGAACTTGGCTCTGTACCGGTAAACTATTTGGGCACCTTAGATATAACTGGTGGTAATTCTGGCTCTCCAACCCTGAATGATAAAGCTGAATTTGTCGGATTGGTGTTTGACGGTGTTTACGAAAGTATTATTGGCGATTGGGATTACGATACAAAACTAAATCGTTCAATCCATGTTGACATTAAATACATGCTTTGGGTGATGGAACATGTTGATGGTGCAACCAACCTAATCGAAGAAATGGATATTGTAGAGTAAAGCCAGTAGGCAAAATCTATTAAGTAAAAAATAGACCCTGTAACACATTTTGTGTAACTGCCAGGTTTAAATAACATCTTTCAAACGGTCTGCGAATTCAATCATAAATCGATTCAAGGCCGTTTTCCAATTTCTTATCGGCATCGTCCACTTTTTCGACGCTTGCTCAATCGCCAAATAGATAACTTTCTTCGCTGAATCATCATGTGGAAATAACTTACGTTTTTTAATCGCCTTACGAATAACGCTGTTCAGTGACTCTATCGCATTCGTGGTATAAATCGCTTTGCGTATATCGTCAGGGTAGTTAAATAACGTGCTGACGTTTTGCCAGTTACTGCGCCATGAGCGAGAGATGCTCGGGTATTTACTATCCCATCGATGCTCAAATTGGTCGAGCGACAACAGAGCTTCGTCTTCAGTGACTGATTGATAAATTCGTTTTAAATCTGCCGTGATAGCTTTGTAGTCTTTCCAAGGCACGAACTTTAGAGAGTTACATACCATATGCACGATGCAGAGCTGTATCTGCGTTTCAGGATAAACCGTATTAATCGCATCAGGAAATCCCTTAAGCCCATCGACACAAGCGATGAGGATATCTTTTACGCCTCGATTTTGCAGCTCAGTGAGTACATTAAGCCAGAACTTAGCCCCTTCATTTTCTGATATCCACATGCCAAGTAATTCTTTATGACCTTCAACATTAACACCTAAGGCGAGGTAAACCGCTTTATTGATGACCTGCTTATCTTGCCTGATTTTAACCACTAAGCAGTCTAAATAGACGATGGGATAAACCGAATCTAAAGGTCTTGCTTGCCATTGAACCACTTGTTCAATAACGGCGTTTGTTACCCGAGAAATAAGCATTGGTGATACATCGGCATCGTACATTTCTTTAAACGTTGCGACGATATCACGCGTTGTCATGCCTTTGGAATACAGATATAAAATCTTGTCGTCCATCGAGGTAAAGCGGGTTTGGTTCTTCTTTACGAGCTGCGGCTCAAAGCTTGAGTCTCTATCACGTGGAGCATCTAAATCGACTTCACCATCTTCTGTACGAATGGTTTTCGGTGAATAACCATTACGGTAATTCTGATGCTCAGATTGTTCATGGCGGGCATAACCAAGGTGTTCGTCTAGTTCAGCATTAAGTGCTGCTTCAACCGTTACCTTGGTTAGCATTTTACGAAAGTCAGTTAAGTCAGCTTCGGTTTTAATTGATTTAGCGGTTTGCTTCGCAAACGCTTCAAGTTCTTTCTTATTCATAGTCTGCCTATCCTAAACCCTACATGGGTATTAATGATAGGCAGTTACACAGATTTTGTTACAGGGTCAAGCTCTCTTTCTAGAACCATACATTTAAACTTTGATGACATAAGCATTACAGACTCTTAAACCTTATTGTCTGACTCCAAATCCATAAATTTAAACCTAATCATATTTTCCAGAATCAAGATCTTGCAAAAAGGTTGCACCATCAACTAGATCATCTTCATCAATAGTTTCAAATCGTTGTTTTACCAATTTTAGCTTTAACAACTCTAGTGCGCCTAAATAATTAGCACGCTGAGATTTTTCTTTAGTTGAAGTAACAATAATCCCTGATATTTTATGCGTTAATTTAATGCCCCTTAATGCGCTACAAATATGAGGTGGTTGCTCCTCCGCTAGACAAGTTTCGATAAGTATTTCACTCATATCCATTTCTGTTTCCATATTACTCTTACTAAACTATTGAACAGTGGAAGGTTGTGGAAATACTAGGTTCGTTATTTCTTTATTTTGATACTCACGCAGCTTATAAAACAGCTTTTTTATATGCTTAGATTCGACAAAAACTTTTTCATCTGGAAATATTCCAAATTCATCAGCTTTCCCCATATATATAAGATTATAGTTTTCATCTTCAGGCCTGAATAAATGAAAATAATGCTTTGCTTGCTCAGTAAGATCTTCCTTTGTGCCTTTTAGTAATTCAATAGCTTTGAATTTACTGTCTGTATCAGCCAGCTTTAACACAAAGCTTTTATCGAATTTATAGCCATCTGATGCTTTATCAAAAAAAATATCGCTAAGCTCTACAACATCATCGTAGCAGCAATCAGCAAGCATAATTTCGGGAAAGCCATAATTTGATAAGCCAATGGTGTAACAATAAGCAGCGTGCTCAGATGATCTAGGCTCATCAGAAACAATACTCATAATTGTATAGCCAAACTTACTAACCTTTTCGTGCAGTGTTTCATAGTAAGTTTCATTCATTTTAGTCATGTTCGACCTCTATCAATTCTATTTTTCAATAGTTAATAGTTTAAATAACAAATATGTACTTTTGTTTATCAGCTAGAGTTTTTCAGCCATAAACGTACGATGTTTCACTATATAAAAGGCGGGGTTCTTTAATAACTAGTAGCTTAGTGGATTCACATAAAGAGTATCAAATAACGATAAGGCCCCCTTTTGTCTCTAACTCCACATTTAAATTGTTAATAATACCTGCCACATCATTTAATCCTTTATTTTTACTTAATTCGATAAAAGTCTTAAGCTGATTAACTTCTTCTATATTTTCCAAAGTGTCAATTAGCATATTTACACTTTCCTCTCTTGACATAATGTATAAATTAGCCAGTGCATCAAAACCAAATTCTTTTAATTTTATAAGCTTCAAAAGCCTACTCCTTATAATTTCAATTAGAAATATTAGTTTGAATCGCCCCGAGTTCATCGGAGACCAGTTTGTTTAAGTCAGGCCACTTTACCTGACTCGTTTAAATTATCATAGTAGTCTGTTTCATATTGAGCTGGTGAAATATACCCAATTGAAGATAATAAGCGTTGATTATTAAACCAATTGACCCACTCTAACGTTGCGTATTCAACAGCATCAACATTCTTCCACGGGCCATTTCTGCGAATAATCTCTGTTTTAAATAATCCATTTATTGTTTCAGCCAATGCATTGTCATAAGAGTCACCCACACTGCCTACAGACGCTTGAATTCCAGCTTCAGCAAGTCGCTCAGTGTATCGTATAGACAAATATTGGCTGCCTCTGTCGCTGTGGTGAATTAACCCTTCGGGGTTGCCACGATGCCAAATAGCTTGCTCTAACGCATCAAGAATAAGCTCTGTGTGCATTGTCGTTGATACACGCCAACCTACAATGTATCGTGAAAAAACATCTATCACGAAAGCGACATAAACAAACCCACTCCATGTGGCAACATAGGTGATGTCAGCTACCCAAAGTTGATTTGGCTGCTCAGCAGTAAATTGACGATTAACTAAATCAAGTGGCTTATCTTGTTGCTCGTCAGGTATCGTTGTCTTATGTGCTTTACCCCGACGAACACCTTGAATTCCCATAACTCGCATCAATCGTTCGACTGTACAGCGGGCGACTTGATGGTCGTCAAGCTGTAGCTGCTTCCATATTTTTCTTGCACCATAAACTGACATATTATCCTCCCACACTTCGCGAATGAGTATTATCAGCTCAGCATCACGCTTTTTGCGGTTAGACAGTCGCTCAGGCTCTCTTTGTATCTGTTTATGAGAATAATACGTTGATGGTGCAATCGGCAATTCCTTGCAAATTGACTCGACACCGTAATGCTCTCTGCAAGCATCAATAAAATCCACTATTACTTCTGTTTGCGGTCGAGCTCCGCTTGGGCGAAAAAAGCGGCAGCTTGCCTCAGGATATCATTCGTTCGCTTGAGCTCTTTATTCTCGCGCTCTAAGACGGCAAGGCGTTCTTCAGTTGATTGCGTATTAGAAGAGGGTTTAGACGGTTGAGCTTGAGATTTCTTGACCCATGCTCTAAGTGTTTCTGGGGTACATCCCAGTTTATCTGAAATCGATACTAGCGCAGCCCAAAGAGAAGGGTATTCATGCTGTTGTGTGGTAACAAGCCTAATTGCACGTTCACGAAATTCTGATGTATAGCGATTTGATTTTTTCATAGTTCCAGTTTCTCAAGTTATTGAGTCTCTGGCAAACACGGGGCGATTCAGTTAGTATTTATGCTCCTGTTCTGATTGTTTACTATATAAAAATGAGAACTGGGACATAGAATATTCCGCGTAGCGGGGGAAAGAATAATTACTACATTGTTATCAGCTACTGACACACCGCAGGTAAAATCATTTCGTCAGTCTCTACCTTTATGATTGGAGCCTGACACAGCTCATCAGGGCAAACCTTAATACCATAGTCATAATTTTCAACATCAATATCTTCAAGCAATATAACTTTCTCATAAGTACTAATAATGAATTCAGCATTTTCTTCAAGCATAATTTCACCTTTACCAACCCTTACGAGACGCATTTCATTAGTTGACATTCCCTTTCCATCAGCAATGACTAGTTCATACATTTGACACAAGGGTAATTTATTACCAAGGTTCGATATGAATAAGTCTTGGCTACAGGAGCTTTCAGGTGAAAGTGCATGGCGAAGCTTATAAACGCCACCGTTTGTAGAAGCAACTATATAATCCATAAAGCTATCTGCATTTAATAACCCAGCGCCGCAACGATCACCAGAGCAATCTTGTTCTGCACTTAGAACATCTTCTCGAATTGGGGCCGCCGTAACTTTTAAATATGTGAATAACTCATCACGTGATAAATTAGGATTGTGTTGTAATCCAAGTGCAGCGATAGAAAGTGCAAGAGGAGAAGCCTGTGAAGTCCCTTCCCACCAACCCATCACACCATTTGATGCATAACCAAGCACGTCCATTCCTGCTCCCATCGCATCAACTTTAGTTCCATAATTCGAGAACTTTGCTTTATGACCACCTTGCTCTGTTGCGCCAGTCACAAAAACACCTAAACATTTAGCAGGAACAACACCATTAGCATCTACATTTTGATTACCTGCGGCAACAAAAACCATAATGCCTTTATCATTTGCATAATCGATAGCATCTTGAAGATAAGATGGACATGATTCAAGCTCTCCCCCCATGCTTATATTAATCATATCAACCTGTGGAATTGCAGGAATATCATCAACCTCTGCACCAGCGGCATGTAAAATGGCTTCGGCAACACCTGATAAAGGACCTATACCACAAGACAAGGCTCTTAATGCGACCATTTCCGCATCAACTACGCCAGTCATACCTATACCATTATTAGATTTCGCACCAATAATTGAAGCAACACCTAATCCGTGACCACCAGAGCATTCTTTTTGCTCATCGGTTAAGTCTCTAAATTCAGGCCCTTTAACCTCCCCCCAATGATCAAAGAAGTTATATCCGTAAGCCCAAGCCATATCATCATGGTCTTCAAAGCCACCATCAATCACTGCTATTCTTAATTTTTTGTTTTGAACAGACTTTGTTATTGCCTTTAATATCTCACTAGAACCTGGATTTAAATCTTTATCCTTAAAGTAATATTGAAATTGAAAGTCAGGGTCATTTGGCTCTTGCTGAACAGCACTTTGAATATTGCTACTGCTTTTACTTCTAGACTTTTGCGGAGTTGAGCGGTTAGCCTTAACTACACGTTTTTTGATGACAGGAGTTGGCGATTTAACCCAAATATCTTTTTCAACTGATTGATATATCTCGCTTTCGATAATTGCATCTACTTCACTTGAATCTACTACTAATGTTATATATTTATCACTACCATATTCCTTAACGACTAAGGTAACTTCTTCAGCAAGTGCAGTATTTATAACAATCAAACTAACCAATGCAGATAAAATGTAATTCTTCATATTATTTTCCTTTTGTTTAATTAGTTAGCTGAACATTCGTTGGTATTTCCAAGAACAGGAATTAACGTATTTAATATTTGATATTGCTCAGAAAACTGCCACTTCTCTTCTACAAAAGTGCCCATACTTGTAGCACCGATAACGCCAGAGAAAACACCATAAGTTTCAACATAACCAAAAGAATCGAGAGGTAATGCAGGCACAGTTTCATCACTAAGTAGCGCTAACTCATTAACTTTTTCTACAAGCTTGTTATATTCGCTACTAGCTAAAACCTTTACTTTGTCTAGCAAAGCAACAAGTTCAGTTTCTGTAATTGAACTCACTTGATAATCAGTAACTCCCGTAGACAACGAGGTATTTTCTTCTGCTGACTTTTGATTGCTTGCCTCTACTTTTATCGCAGTAAAATCTGATACTCTTGTTTGGTATTCAGTACTAGTTAACTTGCCATTGAAATAGGCAGCTTTAGCATAAATAGTAGGTAACAGAGCGAGTTCAAAATCGTCAAACTTAAAAACACTCTCAATATCAGTCCACAGTTCAACCTCATCAATTACCTCCACTACTGAAGAATTGGTAAGGTTTATTTCAATTGATTGTTCAGAAGAAAGATTATCAGCCGTTGAAGAGGCCATAACCGTTAGCGTTATCACATGGTCGTTTTCAAGTTCATCAATGTTTAGTTGTAAGCTTTGATCAATGACCTCTGCACTAACCCCTACTATTTCAGAAGAAAAAGAAACGCTATAATCAATGGTTGACTGCCCGTTATAACTGGTACTCAACGAAATAACTCCTTGGTCATTTTCATTTATCGTTAAACTGGATTGAGCAACCGATAAACTCAACGTTGGTGTTACCTTTGCTGGCGGCGCTGTTACTGTTTTTGTTTCTTCACCTCCTCCACCACAAGCGCTTAATACTAAAGCACTCACAGTAGACAACAGTAATTTTTTATTTAATTTCGACATACAACATACTCCATATCGTTTATTGGATTTTTTAATTTTGTTCTTTAATGGTGATAATTTGAGAATTAACTTTTAGTTATTTTTATCTGCTTATTTACAAAGGTGCTGAAGATAATCAATAAAAATAATAGATTGAACGAGCCACCACTTGATTTATCATCACTATCAGGTGAAGTCGTTTTATTGTTGTTTGAGGTAGAACCATTCCCTGTTCCTGTGCCGTTATTTGCCCCTGAACCAGTATCTGTTCCTGTGTTTGTATCTGTGCTATCTGATTTAACTGTTACATTAACTGTAACTTCAAATTCTTCTGTTCTGTTATCAAATGTAGCAATTAACTTTAATGTTAAAGCTTTATCTTCATCAATAGATGGAGCAGTAAATATAACTTCTCCGGTTTCTGAGTTCTCACTTAATTCAAATGAAGTACCATCATATGAGATTACTTTCCAGTCAAAAGAAAGGGCTGAATTTGCTTCGAAAGTAGGTTTAATATTTACTTGATATTCTTCTTCAAATGTAAATTCGTTTTCAATCGTCACATCAAGAAATGGGATTTCTCCAACAGTTATGACAGCAGCATGGACATTATTAGAACCATCAATATCAACTAAATACGAATTAGAATAAACATTAGATAAAATTTTATACTTACCTTGTTCAGCTACAAATGGAATATCAACTGTATATTCACCAAATGATTCTAAATTACCTATATCGCAACTAATAATACTTCCGTTCATTGAACAGTTACTGCTTAAGTTAGTAGTGTCTACCAAATCAGCATCGTTAACATTTACGTTTAAGAAAACGTTTTCAAGAACGTGCTCATTTGGGTTTAAAATTGTGTAACCTAAGTTTGCAGGTTCACTTGGCGTAAACTTCTCAGGAAAGTCACTTTCCAATTTAAAATCAGTTACAAACCCTGTATTGCGACACCAGCCAATATCACAAAGATAATAAGCCGCCGCGCCAATGCTTAATGTATTTCCAACACGAGATTTCATTAGCTCAATAGAGTCAACATTTGCAGAAATGTGCCCTAATGATTGACTACTAATATCTCCAGAACTTGTTGGTTCAGAATGAAGCATGATCCCATGTTCACCATAGCCAGAATTTAGATTAAGTAAGATGTACTCCTGTAAAGCAGCTCCACCATCATAAAAAACCTTATCGCCTTCAACTACAGCAGTTTGCTTGTCACTTAATGCCATATCATTCCAAGGGCTATCATATGGTACATCAACATAGATATTCATTGATGACTGGCTTAGCCAATCAGATTCACAAGTTGATGTGTAGCAGTTGCTATTATTAAAACCAAGTGCATGAACCATTTCATGTAGTACTAAATTAACAAATCCAGCATTTTCACTTTGGACATTAGCAATCTCATAATTAGATCCTTTATAGTTGAATTGCATGTAGCCATCAAAATAATTCTTCTGCTGAGCACTGGTATCATTTTGAAGCATACGTCTAATGAGATGATTATATTTCACGCCAGCTTTTAAGATACCAAACTCATCATAATTATAAGTTTCAGTGTGGGTATATAAGTTTGTTTGAGTGGTAGCAGTAAAGCTCCCCGCAGAGGCATAATTTGCAGAAAGAATAATGTCCGCCTCACTGTAAACCTGAGATTCAATAATCTTAGCTGCATATTCAAAAGCGTATCGTCTAGCTTCACCAACAGTTTCACCTGGGTTACTAGTTGTTGGAATTCTAACAGCTCTATCAAAAAAACCTGTTTTGTTATCCTGCTCGGTTTCATTGTATTTAATAACAATATTGGTTGCTGATGCCGACGCACTGAAACAACAAAAGCCTAATAGTAATAAGTATTTATTCATGTTGATCCTTTTAATCATGTGATAAACAAAATCGTTCATCTAATCGAGTTCTAATTTTGAGGGAAAAAACTATAACTGTGTTCATCAGAGTGTTGTTAAACCTTATTTTAAATTTCAGTATTACAGTGAGGTAGACATATACTCCACTGTATATTTTGAATAATCAATTTGATTTTTTTAAATTCAGATTCACAAAAGTTATAACTCACGTCATCGATTGAGTTATCTTTTATCTAAGCTGGTATCATGCTTTTTAAAATGATATCTGTTTGAGAAGCATTGGCATTCTTCCACTTGATAACGATGATATACACCTGAGGTTTACAACTAAAACCAAGTATTTTCATCTTGATGTTGCTTTAACTCTTTTTGATGTTTACTCAACTTTTCTTGGTTAGCACTTACCAACTCCTGCATCGACACTAAATTAGTTAACCCTTTTATAAATTTTGTTGGTGAAGGTAATTCAATATACTGCTCTTTAAAAATTTTAAACTTAACATTCCCTGTAACGGCTTGACCTAGCATATTTCCGAATTTACTAATCGAAGGGATATGTTTATTTCCCACATCACCTAATCCGCTCAATACGTGCGTGAGTTTTGCATTGAGAATATGAATTTTTTTAGGTTGAAGGTTTTCATCCAATAAACATGAAATAGTCACACCTTTTGAAAGGTAATTAGGACCAGCGGTCTTACATTGCATTACAAGTGCATTGGTCTTCTTTTTATCAGTTAAATTAATACCCGCAACTTCACAACCTCTGAATGGGGTTAAATTGGAGCCTCTTTTTTGCAAAGAAGTTAAAGTAAATGATTCAACAGTTGTTCGTTGAGCTATCTCAAAGTGTTTATTTTTATGTAGCTTCGTTGCAAAATTTTCACATGAATCACTTATTTCTCTTCCTATATAGGTAAGCTTTTCCTTAATTGAAGTACTCGTTTTAATTTTTTGTTGTAATTGACTTATATGCTGCTTGTTAACTTCAGCTTTTTTTTGATACTTTTCAATATATTCGTCAAACATACCAAAATAATAAAGCATGGCTCCAATAGCAATCCAAATCATTGCGCCTAATGCTACTTCACTTTCATTGTTACTATTTGTCTCTTTCATCAGTTATCCTTGTATAGTTTAAAGGTTATATTTTAGGCACAGCAATTTGGGTTGGTTTACTTGATACTAATTGAGCCTTCTCCCCGAAGTCTAGCACTGAGCTAAACTTCAAGGCGACCAAACCAAAAGGAGAAAGCTCAATGAAATTCTATACTACTTTACATAAATATTATTGCGGAATCGATCTACATGCACGACTTTTATATGTTTGCATACTTGATGAACATGGTAATAAAGTCGTTCATCAGAAAATAAAAGCCGATCCTCATCAGTTACACAAGCTGCTCAAACCCTATATTGGACAGGTGGTGGTTGGAGTTGAGTGCATGCATTGCTGGTATTGGGTCAGTGACTTTTGTCGTGAGATAAATGTTGAGTTTATTTTAGGCCATGCGCTTTATATGAAAGCTATTCATGGCGGAAAAGCTAAAAACGATAAGATAGACTCCTATAAAATTGCTAGCCTAATGCGCGGAGGGAATTTCCCACTTGCCTACAATTACCCAGCAGAAACACGCGCAACCAGAGATTTACTCAGAAGACGCACCTACGTTATGCGACATGGAAGTGAATTAAAAGCTCACGTCGTAAACACCGACAGCCAATATAACTTACCCGCTCAATCACTTAATTTAAAAAATGTCAGTGCCCGTGACGGACTGCGAGATTATTATGATGATCCTGTTGTACAACGGATGATAGCACTCGACATGAACATCCTAGATTGCTACATCAGAGAGCTAAAGCATGTTGAGTCATTTATCGAAGGAAAAGCCAAAGAACATTATGGTGCACTACTCAATATCGTTCGAACATTCCCAGGTATTGGTCAAATTCTAGCATTAACCATTTTATATGAAATTGGCGACATCAACCGTTTTCCCAGCGTTCAACAGTTTGCTTCTTATTCACGATTAGTGAAATGCAAAGCAGAGTCTGCAGGGAAAACCTATGGTACTAGCGGTAATAAAATCGGTAATGGTTATCTGAAGTGGGCTTTTAGTGAAGCCGCGGTGCTTTATCTTCGCGGTAATGACAACGCTAAACGCTATCTAGCTAAATTACAAAAACGCATGAGTAAAGGTAAAGCATTATCAGCACTTGCACATAAAATTGGTCGCTGTGTTTACTTCATGCTTCGGGATAGACAGGTTTTTGATGAAAATAAATTTTTAAAAGGTTAAGTCGCACAATGGCGAGAGCTGAACACCTAACTGGATGAGTAAGAGCATCTGATTAATCATCGCCCCCGTTAACTGAAAGTTGATGATTATTATGCCGAGTAGTCCAAGCCACTTTGCTTGATTAGACTCGCCATTGGTGCGCATTATTGCAATGAGCAAGCGCGTTTACACCTTAACTGAGTCTTAAACTAACTGAACTGTGCCCAAAGGCACTGAGTCATCATGCTTGAATAGTACCAGCGTAAGGTTAACCGATAAATGTCTAGTGCCCCTACTTAACATATGGATAGACAGAGTAGGCAGTGATGAGATCACACTAAGAGAGCCTCTATATGTGTTTGCCGTAAACCGTTGTTTAATGGCTAATTGACATAGCGAAGTAGATGAACTTGTGAATTGAATGAACAATTAGCTGCCTAACGGCAGCTAAATAAAACCCTATTGCCTATTGACGGGAATAAGGCTCATATGTGTTACGTTTTAACTTCTACATGTTCAAAGGATCTACATGGCAACCTATCCTCAGGGTAGATAATTCCTTCTATCTTTTGAGATTCTTCTACAACATTTCTCAAGCAAAAATCGACCTTTTGCTCATTAGTCCCTGAAGGAAAAGCCCAAGCGAGTTGGCATAGCAATGCTTCAGATATTTCTACGTTTACTGTTTTAGTTTCTTTTTTATTTAACGCATTCATAATTTCTTACTCCAATTTAATTCTCTCGCTGAACCAGAGGGGTTCACCGTAAATATTAAAGTTAATAAATACATTTTCGATTTCCTTATCACTAGGCTTTGATAGCTGCTAACTAAGATCATTAAAACAAATAACTACAACCATTACGTTTTCCTTATTTATTAATTTTCAAACTTGATGAGTTAAAGACTACGCAATCAAATCGTATCTGGGTTTATCAGTAACTAAGATATAAAGTATTTAGCGTAGCGTGGGGTAATGTATGCATCTCCAACTAGTTAGGTAAGGAGGCTTACTTTGTCACTTTAGAAGGTATTCTGAATTAATCTTAAGTATTCAAATAATAACCTCAAGTTCATTTTTAGGTAGTAAACATTGTAGAGCGGATATACTTGCTCTACACTAATAAAGATGGCCAAGAACAACATAAGAGCTAAAAGATGAAATATACTTTTGAAGAATATAAAAAATCTGCAATGATAATATACGGTGAATTGGGTGGTGAGGTTTATGATATAATGGAGAGTATATGCAAAAATGCATTTGATAATCTAATTCTACCTAATAGACAATTTTACATGGCAGATTTAATGTCAGGATACAACAAATCTACCGGTTTCTATCACATTAACAACCAATCTATTAGTGCAACTTTTCATCACACAAAAATAAACTCCCAGGGCATGTATACAAAGAATCAAAGGGAGTTATTTGATTTCATTACACATGAGTTGTGTCATGCATACCAACACGAAGTATTAGGCTATTCGGGGACAAATAAGCGTGGCGTACATACAGACAAAACTTGGTTCGAATCAATTAAAAAAGCTAGCCCTTATGTTTGCAATGTTGATATAAATCACATCAATAACTTCGGTCCTAAATCGACACGTATTGATGGGAAAATCAAAAAAATTGTTCCTGATGGTTGGTTAACTGAATCAGAAGTATCTCACTTCCCTAACTCATTTGTCCGTATTGCTAGTGATGAAAACGACAATAGATTATCGTTTATTTGTAAGTAAATACCACCGAAGTAAACCATAGGCTCAATCGAAGCATCGGTAGAATATTCTGGATAAGCTAACGATTACAATTAGAGGCCACCCGTTTAAATGCTTTAACAAAGTGCTCTGCATCAGGTAAAGCTCTATGGCAAGTAATTGCAACTATAGATTCATAAGCTTTTTTAAAGGCATTAGCTTTATCCTCACCCCAATATTCATATAAGTACCTCATATCGGTCAAAGTGAATTGCACACCAATATTTGCAGCTTTAAAGAGCTGAGTTAACCAAACACCGTCATAATCAAGATCATTACATAACACTAATTCCCCACGTAATGCCATGTTCATAGCATTGGCGACATCAAGCACATTCACACCATTTTCAATCAGCATTTCACGAGATATTTTATGAATATCATGCTCTGCGTTTGAGCACCATGTACCATGGTTTAACCAATCATTGGTTGGTTTAATGAGGAATTCATTTTTATCCCCAATAGAAGAGGCATACGCCACCTCTATTGGAAATGTTCCACTCCCTAGGCCAGATGCCTCAACATCTAAGAATATAAACGCATCTAATTCAAAGTTGTGTTTATTCAAATTAACTCGTAGAGACGGATCAAATAATTTCATATAACTTCCTTAATGAATAAAGCCAATTGATAATTTGTTACCGTTCCTAGACTTTAATTTATGAGAGACATCGTCCGGTAAAACATTTATCAGAGTGACCTGGTCAAGTAAATTCAGTCACCCTAGTTAAGCTACTTTTTCTAACTCATTAATTTTTAATTCAAAATCATTTGGGCTTTGATACCCTAAGTAAGAGTGTAGTCGCTTACTGTTGTACCACATGGTTATGTAATTCATTATATCTTGTTGCGCTTCATAGCGTGTTTCATAATTTCTCCAATGAACACGCTCTTGCTTTAGGCTACCAAAGAAGCTTTCAGCAACGGCATTATCCCAACAGCAGCCCTTTTTACTCATACTGCCAATAAAGCCATTGTTATTAAGTAATTTTCGGTACTGGTGGCTTGCATATTGAACACCTTGATCGGAATGAACAATAAGTCCTTTCTCTGGGCTTCTTTGCCAAACAGCCATCGTTAGTGCATCACAGACAAGTTGAGCTTTCATTCTTGACCCCATGCTCCAGCCAACAACTTTGCGAGCGTATAGGTCGATAACAACCGCTAAATAGAGCCAACCTTCCGCAGTCCAAATATAAGTGATATCACCAACAAACACTTGATTTGGCTGCTCTGTGATGAAATTTTGCTCAAGCTCATTTTTATAAAGCGGCTTATTGTGATTGCTATTGGTTGTTGCTTTATATTTCTTTTTGTAACGAACCCAAACATTAGCCTCTTTCATTAATTTGGCTACTGTCCATCGGCTTACGCGGAAACTCAACGCATTCAGTACCGCTTTAATACGTCTTTCGCCATAGGTATTGTCACTAAATTTGGCAATATCCTTTACTAACTCAAGCATCTCTTGGTGTGTTGAATCACTTGGCTTATCTAATTTACGCTTTTGATAACTATAATAGTTATTGCTTTTTACACCCAATATTCGGCACATAAGTACCACAGGCCAGATCTTCTTATGATGGGTAATAAACGAATATTTCACTTCGTTTCTTTTGCAAAGAAGACCGTCGCTTTTTTTAATATCTCACGCTCCATCTCCAGGCGCTTTACTTGGGCTTTTAATTTACGTATTTCTTCTTGATCAGGTGTTAGCTTACCGTTACCTCGAAAAGCTTGACCATCTTCTTGTTCTGCTTCTTTGATCCAGCGGCCAAGCATTTGATTTCCAATACCTAGATTTCTGCTCGCTTCAGATACACTAATATTTTGATCTCTGACTAAAGAAATTGCATCAAGTTTAAACTCTTTGGTGTATTTTTTACGTTTTGTCATTTATGTTCTCCAGTTAAGGTTATTATGTCTTAACTGGGGTAGTCGAATCCATTAAACCACGTCAGAGAGTTTTTGTTATTTGATCTTACTAATGATCTTTTTACGCCTGAAATTATTGCTGATTTAGCTTCTCGAGGTGTCATGCCTTTTAATATAGAGCTAACTGAAATACATAAGTTATCAATAAATAGTTTTCTAAGTCCTTTTTCAGCTAAAAAAGACTTATATATTTCATTACAAACTACTAACATTTCATCAGAACTAGGTGGTAGTATTTCAAAATTGGTTAGCCTTGATCTAACCGCTGGCAAAAGATTTTCAATATTATTAGTTGTGGTGAAGAAGATAATTCCACTGCAATCCATATCTAAATCTAAATAGCGCTCTTTTACGCACTTCCTTTGCTCGTAATCGAATAAAGCCAATAACGAAGGAACAATTGAGTGTTCGCCTTCACACTTAGCTAAACATAACTCGTCTAATAAAATACAAGGCTGATATGTCTCTGTTTTCATTAATAGCGCTTTTGCTACCTCCCCTATCGTCGAACTTTTGAATTGCGAGCTACCACCCACAAGATCTTGTTTACCACTCATGGTAGCAATTGATGCATCATGAAAGTCTAGATTAAGGAGCTTACATAACGTTTTAATAAAGTGAGTTTTACCTATTCCTGGAGGCCCATTTAGGTTAATAGCAGGGAATTCTATCGGCAATTCAGTATATAAAGACAATTTCAAGCAGGCATGTATTTCTGAAATAACATCCTGAAAATTAGGAAATAATTGGTACAT
Source organism: Colwellia sp. M166 (assembly GCF_024585285.1). Taxonomy (NCBI): domain Bacteria; kingdom Pseudomonadati; phylum Pseudomonadota; class Gammaproteobacteria; order Alteromonadales; family Colwelliaceae; genus Colwellia; species Colwellia sp. M166. The sequence continues at coordinate 4,514,230 of NZ_CP040755.1, read as the reverse complement.
TTTTTCAAATGGCACAAGCATTTCTTTAGTTGTAATAAGTACTCTTTTTTCGTTCCCTTTATTTAGAACTTCCTGAATTAACTCAACACCATTTTCATTACTACGAAATATTAACTCTGCTTCTAAATCAGATATGTTAAAGACTTTTTTAGTCATCACCTTTGCTGGTTTAATAGGTCTGCTCTCGATACCTTTTTCGGGCTTACTCGTACTAATTTCACATAAGGATAGTATTTTATTTAAAACCCTACATGATCTACGATGAGTTAGGACATCAATTCGCATTTCTTCGAGTTTACATTGTTCTTCTGATTTTTTTCCGGATATATCATTGAAATAACTTAAGTATTTATACTCTAATCTTTTAATTTTTATTTTAACGTGAGATTTCTTATCCATTGTCAAAAGACTATATAAATACTCTTGTTGCTCCGTATTCAATGGCACAAAAACTCTTGCAAGCAAGTTAGAGCAAAAATTTGATAAAACAGGTTTGGTTACTTCTTCTTTTAAGTTAACCAAATCACTTAGTAGAACCATAGACAAATCGTAATGGTTTGGCTCTGTAGCTATTGGCTTATTTACTTGTTCTGACTTAACCGGAGTTGTGTCGGTGAAATATTTTTGATTTTCATTTTGCATAAAAAACTCCTCAATTGAGGAGCTATTTAAAAGAATAAAACTATCGTTGTCCTTATCAGTAACTATTCTAATGATATTTTTTCGGCTTCAATACAGTTCCTATACATTTTATAATAGTAATTACTTCTTTCACAATCCGACAATATGCTTAATTCTTCACTGAGTATTTTAAACTCAGGCAATTTAGAAAAGGAATTCAAAATAAGCTTTAATTCTTCTAAATATAAATTTTGAGGATTCAATTCTGATTCGAGCAAAAATAGATCAATGACATTTAGAACTTTAAACCCTGAAAGAATTCTATTTTCCAAATTAGAGAGCTTTATATTTATTAACTCCCAAATGGCTTTTTTACCCGCTAAATTATACTCATCCCCTAAATACGCACAAAAATCATCTTGGTTGCTGTTGCTATTTAAAATTTTCTTCCACTTTAAAAACTGATAACTTCCCATGCCCAAACTAGCAATAATCAAAGTACTCTGTGGTAAAGATTTTTGAAAGGACTCCATAACATCATCAAGTTTATTTTTTAGCTTATCAAACAAGCAAGAAAGAGGACTATATGTACCATTATTTAATAACTTTAATGATGTTGTGAATATAGATGGGCGTTTTTCCAACAAAAAACCATTCTCTTCGTTTGGTACACAAATTGATTTAATCATATCTTTTATCGTAGATAATCCATCACCTATAATTACATTTTCCCCATCAACATCATGATTAAATTCATATAATAAACTACATAGCTTGCGATTAATTGGGTAAAATATTTCAAATAGCTTTATTTCATCTGAAATAAAATTAAAGTCCATTTCAACCCTAAAATACTCTGATAATGTTTGCCCCGAAGAAAAACTTGAATAATTTTTGTTATTTCTCCGGTAATTTTCGCAAAACACATCATCAGTAATGACAGAAAAAATATATTTATCTACTTGATCGATTAGCCAAATGGTTTCTGACTTTTTAGGATATAGCCTCCACTGGTTATCTTTTTTATCTTCTGGATATTCATCTGACGAAAACAATAAATTCTTCCTTGGATTGAATTCATCACTTACAAATTCAAAAAAATCGACTTTAAGAACTTTATTCAAATTTAAAGTGTTTATTTCCTCTCCATAAAGTTTTAATTTATTAAAAATCTTAGACTGACTGCCTACCAATTGAGACTTAATGACATTTTTGAAAACTGATAGGCGCTCTATAGGTGTTTCAATTAAATAGTCATTTGTGTTCGTAATTATTGTTGTGGGACTAGCACGTTTAGTAAATGAAAACTCGAAAAACAGACTATCTAACAGTTGTTTTTGTTCATCCCAAACAGGTGCTATAACCTGAAGAATAGCAATGATGAGCCTTTCATTTTCATCATTACGAAGCTCAGAAAACTGTTTCAAACCAGAAAGGAAATTATATGTAGATCTATCTTCAACTCTCTCAAGAGACTTATTATAAGCATCGATGCTTTTATCATTTGACAACATACCTTTTGCAATCACATATAGTGCACAAAATAATTTATGTTTAATTTCATCATCAGATTTTGATATATAAGATAATAATTCAGAGCTTAATAAATATATTGTAACGATAGCAAGGCTGTATAAATCATCTTTTTTCTCTAATTTATCACCCACTCTAGCCTTTTCAGATATAAATATACTATTCGAAGAACCCAAAGCATGATTATTTGATTTTGTTGATACACCAAAATCTAATAACTTCACATTAAAATCATTATCAATAAGAATATTTTGAGGCTTGATATCACCATGCACGATACCTAAAGAATGAATGTTTTGTAGCCCCTCAGAAACTTGAATTAACACGTTATATATTGACTTGTAAGGCATTCCCTCACCTTGAATGAGAGCATCAAGCGTCTGTGAATGAGGTATATACTCCATAATAATACCGTGGATATAATGATCTTCTTGAAGGAGAGCTACTGACTTAGGAGTAACTTGGTTACTAAAAACAAATAGTTTTGAATTAAAAGAAGAAACATCATAAACAGTCACAACATTTTTATGTTGGCACTGCCTCATAATAGAAGCTTCCCTTAACATTTGCTTTTCTAACTCAGCCGAATCATGCCAGCGAGGAATTAGCTTTATCGCCACTATTGAATCAAAGAGTAGATCTTTAGCCTTATAAACGCAGCCAAAGCCTCCCTCTCCTAATTTAACCGGTATATTATTCCTATCTGTTATGAGTTGAAAACGAGCATCTCCTAAAAATGAAAGGTTGCTTACAGCCTCTAACTTAAGTGTCAAATCATCATTAAAAGTGTCATCAAACTCTAAAAACACTTGGTTAAATGATTTACTACTAATACTTTTAACAAACTCTTCAAAATAATTCCCATAAACCCTATCTACTAACTTGTTCCTATTTCCATTCAATACCAAAGCAGTAGTTTTTTTACTTTTAGAATCAATGAATTTCGACATAAGTACATGATAAACTATGCTTTCATCATATTTACCAATAATTTTTTCCCATAACGTCTGTAAATAATTGCCTGAAAGTAAATCTAGTATCACTTTCACACTAAAGTTGTGTTTCTTTTTATCTTTAAAATACGGGAGTTCGACTAACTCACTTTCACTATAAAAAAACACATCCTCAAATGGAAAAACCTTTAGTTCTTTAGTATCAATATTAAACACTTTACATAACGAGCTAATCTCACTGTTTAGTTTTTCATTCCCAAAAGAATCCTTCGATATTGGTAATTTACTGCTAAAGAAATTACCTGCATTTTCATGAACAAAGCTATCTACTGTCCCATTAAACTCTGTTGAGGTATTTAACAAAAGTAACCATGCTTTTGCCATAACAAAAACATCTTGCTTGAATTTTTTATATTTAACAGTTATCGCATCTTCGAAATTCCCCCCAAATACTTCAGGAAGGCAGTAGTCCAAAAAGACGGAGCGATTTAAACAGGTAATCTCTTGCTCACATGATTGTTGAATCAACTCGTTAAAATTTATTGACTTTGAAATGGATTGAGTAATCAGCAGGTGGATTAAACAGTTACTTTTAAAGTAATCATCATTCTCTAAAGGTAAGTCGCTACTTGTTAAAGTTATAAGCTCTTTAATTGTTAATGAATTTTTTTTCTCGTAGTTTAAAATAAACTCATCAATAGCTTTTTCAAGCTCACTTTTATATTTAGCTACTGATATACCTAATTCGGTACAACTCCATTCAATAATAGAGTCCAGTAATTGGTCATAACTACTATTATAAAAGAACCCGTTAGATATCCTTACAACGCAATCGGAAAGTCTACCTTCAAGAAGAACAGCAAGTAAAGGGCTACCTTCCCTACTTTGTAAACATATATCTAACGCAAGTTGTCTTTCTTTATTAGGGTAATAAGTATGATTTAACCTTGGTAAAGCAAACCCCGCCTCGCGACTATGACCCTCAGACCATAATTGTAATAAGTACTTTAAATAACTCGATAAATATCCTGACTCTAAGTTCTGACGATCATAGACCCTTTTGTTCAGTGTAGTTAACTGAAATGGTGTTTTAACTCCTGTTTTAATTAAAGAAATTACGGAGTCTAAAGATAAACTTACCGCTTTATTTTTAGGGGAGTCACTAAAATACTCAAGGGCTTGTTCCGAGAAGATGTCGTAAATTTCTTTATCTGATTTGTCTACTTTTTGCTTATCAAATTTTTTGCAGTACCAAAGTCTAAAAACGGAAGACAATAAATAAAGACGTGGGTAAGCATATTTAGGATTTTCTATGAAGGCATCTGGAGTGAATTTATACTGCTCTAATTTAGTGACTCTATCTGATAACCGCTTATACGTAGTCCAAAAAGATTCCCTAGTTTTTTTATCAAATGTACCTGAATATAAATCACATATTCGCAACTTAAACTTTGCGAGTGATTGGATATTACCATCAGTTTTTTTTGATAATATTTGAGCAATTAATTTATCAGAAACATTAATACCTGCATTTTTCTGATAAAAGAACTTCAATAAACTAGCTTTTTGATCTTCACTGTTTTTAACATACTCAAATATTTCTTTTAATTCTTTTTTCTTTGCAAAAAAACGCCTTTCTTGAGCTGGAAGTTTTGAGCTTTCTTGTGCATCATCTGAAAAACAATCATTAATTAACTCTAATAACTTTTCACAAAATTCTGTTTTGAAAAGCTTTAAATTCAACCATTGAACATAACAATCGAGAAACAGTTTATCTTGTTCATTTTTGTCAGCCCCCTTATTAGAATAAAGCTTTGAGATATCGACAAATTCCTGAATCAATTCTTCATTATTTTTATCATTCTCTAACTGGCTATATAAATCGTTCAATCAAAGCTCCCTTAAATATATCTTTTAGTTTCTCGCATTCCAAAATTGAAAAAGCACCTGAACTATTCTTTGTATCTACCCATAATCGATTACCCTTTAATGTTGGTTTAGCCACGGGATTATGCCCCATTATCACTAAGCTAAGATCTTCAAACGAACCAACAGAGTTACGCTTATAGAACTCTTCTCTGTTCCAAACCTCATCAAAAAAACTTTCTAAATGCACGAGTTCATCTGTTGTAACTGGCCATGAAATAAATGGTTTCGCATGTACTAGGCCAATGTTAAAATTGGAGAACTTTAACGTGATTGTTACCGACATATTAGACTTTATGAGTTCAGCCCATTTCTGTAATTGTTCTGCATCATGAATCCATGTTTCTAACCACTGATTACCCACTTTTAGATTTGAGGTATCAAACTTTTGGTTAGAGAATTGTTCTAAGAAAATATATTCATGATTGCCAATAACAGAGAAAAACCATGGTTTATGCAAAAGCTCTAAGCACTCTTTTGATTGTTCACCTCTATCAATCAAATCGCCAAGAGCAAAAAGTCTATCTTTGGTAAAGTCAAAGGATTCTTCTTCTAATTGGTGTAATAAATCATCTAATTGACCATGGATATCGCCAACAATAAAGTCACGCCCATGCGTATTAGCAAGAAAAGTTTTATTCAGTGAGATGATCATAACTTACAACCCATATTAGAAAGTAAGATCAAGTTTGAACTGTTAAATTGAAGGAGTAAAGAAGCTAAAGTGTTAATTAATCGCATGCTAAAAAACTACTAAAAATACAAGATAAAGTCAACATTATTAATAATATAGAAAAATGCACACATACCGACTTTTGAAAAATAAACTACTGATAATCCCAATTATACTTTTTGCACATATAGTCCTCCCTACACTGTACATCACATAATTTTTTTACAATTAAAGGAAGGCGTATATGAAACTAATCAATAAAAATTTAATACTTAGCCTAGTCACAATCATTACACTATCAGCTTGCGGCGGTGGAAGTGATGAAAGTACAACTCAAACTAACAACTCAAACACGAGTAATCCAGGCATAAGTAATAACACTACTATTACAGGGCAGTTTTTAAGCTCTAATGATACAGGGAAATTCTATTCAACAGAGCAAATGCCTAGTTATCAACAGTACGGAAAAAATGCTAGTCACTGCTATCAAAGTTATAACGACTACTACTTTGAAACAGAAAATACCATGGTGTTCGGTAACCCAGATTTACCCGATACTGACTTTAAACAAGCGGCGCAATGGGTAGAGAATAATTTTAATACAGCATTAACCACCATGGCTATATCAAAAGCTGAATACTTTAGTAACCGTTACAGTGTAAGGTTAGTGGGCTTAAAGCATATTAGAAATCAGTTGAGTTCTAGATACTACGACACGATTGATTATCCTAATAACTTTGATGCGTTAACTTACGATCAACAAGTAGATTGGGCAACTAAAACTGCAAAATCATTAACGAAAAATGAAGCTGTCGAATTACTTGTAAATGATCCTTACTCTCCTTTTCAAACTGAAACTCAAACGGTTTTAGAAGATAAGATCTATGTTTGTTTACATGAAAAAAATACTACCAACGGTTGGGGTGAAGGTAGCTTGTCAGGTATCACAATCGGTGCACCCTCTTTAGCTATTCCTCATGAGGTTGAAAAAATAGTAACTCATGAACTTATCCATACGATTCAGCATGCGCTTTCAGCTAATTTTGAAGGATTAGGGTTACCACGTTGGTACTCAGAAGGACAAGCAGTTTTACTTTCAGGAATGGAAGTCGCTAAAAAGTCAGATCATAACGAATATGATCCCACATTAGTGGTGAGCTATTACGATGAAACTGGCGATCAAGCAATCGCTTATAGCCACTATGGGTTAGCTTATCAATATTTGAAAGATGCAAACGGTCAACCATCAATAGTAAATATGATGAAAGATATGAAAAGAATTACATATAACTATTCTCAGCAAAAAAATTCGACCTTGAAAGAATTTCATGGGTATGTTGAATCGTTTGATAAGCTGATGAAACAAACCAATGCTTCAACGCTGACCGTTCAGCAATATAGAGATGAGTACCATGCTTTAATGAGTGCTTATTAAATAGAATCACTATCTATCACAATAGCCAATTTACATTAAGTAATTTGGCTATACACCTTAATTACAAAGAAAATAATCCTGATTAATAATGTTGTTTTTTATAAAAATGCAATGGCATTATAAATACAATAAATAACTTACAGCGCAACAACTATCCATATATTTTTAGTGAGACTGATTTAAGTGTAATAATAATGAAAATTATAGCTGTAGAAAATAAACCATTTCACGAGTTTTTATACCGAACAACTAGCGATATAGATGTTAAATTGCATTTAAAAGTGATCTACTTTACTCCATAATTCGCATTGTAGCGGCATAGTTAATTTGTATACGATGGGATAGGCTTTCACAACCGATACATTAATCAGCCTATATTTTATAAGTATTTTTCGAACAGCATATGCTTAAAAGGTAAAATATTTGTAATAATAAGAGGTGAATATCGTTGAATTAATTCATTGTTCTCAATGACTAATTAAAGTAAATTATATCTCGATGCAACTCCAACATAGTTGCCAACAGATAAAGGCAAGGTGTTCGAAGAACATTCACGCAAAACCTCCGAACTAAGAGTTTCAACCTAAGTTAGCGGGGGCTACCGAGTCAATAACGTCCTTGCCTTTATCAATGTAAAATCACTAACAAAAAGATGATGATAAGAATAGGATTTCGTGTGAATCCAAATAAAATTACGCTAAATCAATTAAAAAGTACCAACTAAAAACAAAACAACAATTGGTTTACACTTGTCTGTAGCTATAGCTATTACCGATAGACAACATTCAATACTTGCAATTAACCAATGACTCGCGATTGAAAAATCAAGGGCAGAAATAGTGGGAATGATTAACCACGTTTTAAGGATATCAGATTTAGATTTTTCGGAAGTGAAATGACAGGGTATCAATTGCATCGTAATGCACATAAAACAAATTAAAGGGCAAATAAATGAAACGTAGTAATACAAGCAAAAGTACAGACCTAAATGCTTTGGCGGAAGGATTATTACGGCTAGATAAAAAGCTCGATAAAAAGAAAGTTGCATTTGATAAGTTAGCGGATGAAGAAATACATAAGTTAGAAAAACAATTACTTAAAATGAAATCCTCAACTAAATATGATTGGGAGAAAGTTGTTGACTGGGAAAGTTTGGAGTCCTCTTCCAAGTGTGTTGGTGACATGATTAATTTCCAAAAACTTTATCGGTCTATACCGAGTGATTTCGACATCGATGAAGTGCAATCTTTAACGGCATCCGATTTAAAATTAAACAAAGCTTTACACGAATTTATTTGTTTATCTGTAAGTGCACCTAGACACGTACACCATATTATTGAGGAAGTAATTGTAGATTATAAAAGAGCAATTCTCAAAGAAGAGGAAAATAGAGCCTTAGAGGAGCTAGAGATTAAAAGAGCAATTGTCAAAGAAGAGAAAAAAAGAGCCTTACCGGAGGTAGAGATTGAAAGAGCATTAATAGTAAAACAAAAAATAGCTCAAGAAAAAGAAGTCCGTGAGAAGAATGAGCAACTCATTACAAAGCGCAGAAGTGATATCGTTTTAAGGGTTGTTGGTGTCGTGCTGGGACTATTAGGCTTCTACCTTTGGCGTTATTAAGTTATTCGAATAGACTACGATTACTATGGCGCAAATTATATATTATGTAGTTGTTATTCATTTTGATGAATGGCATAAACGGAACCAATTAAATGACACAGCTAGATGAAAGACTTAACGAAAGAAAACATCAGGGAATTGAAAAAAGGATTCAGGAAGCACTTGAATCAGCTGAGAAGATTATCAAAGAAAATGGTAACCCACCGCTTCCCCCAAAAAGTGCCGATGCAAATATTGACTCAACAGTCGAACTATTATTGTTAAAGCAGCATGCTCTCGTTGATATATATAAAAAAGGTGTCGCTGAAGTTAAACCTTATCTTAATAAGAAAAAAGAGCTACTTGCACAATATATAACTCATTTCGAACAACGCATAATCGAAAAGCAAGAAGAGACCAAGTCATTTTCTGAAAATGTTTCAGCTGAAAAAAAGGCATTATGGCGAGATGTTCCCTATTGTTACTGGCCGAATTTACAGGAGGTAGACTGGGACCAATATGATTTTTCACAAGAGTTTTTGCCTGAATATATATTTTTTTACCAGTTAAAAAACAATAAAGACCAGACAATTGTCCCTTTAGTTATCCCTTTTATGCGCAATAATTCAACGCTAATAATTGATTCTAATGTAAGTAAGTTTATTTCCTGGGGAACTATATCTCCATTGGTAACTGATATGTTAATACTGCGCTTATGCACCATGTTACCTTACTCTTCTCAATTTTGTTTATTAGATCCTTCTGGTTTGGGCGAAGCATTTCCTTACCAATCTTCTTTACCTGCAACCAGAGACTTAACCCTTGGTACCAGCAGAGTTTTGGAAGATATAGTTACAGACATCGTCCGAATCAATACTAAGGTATTGAATTTAAATACTCCGCGTCTTGCAGATGTAGCGCCGGAAATGCGCAGTGGTGAAAAATTTGAATTTATTGTGGCGGCCAATTTTCCGGAAGGTTATGACCGGCGTTCAATAGAACTACTTGCCAAAATAGCCAATAGCGGCGGAAATGCCGGCAAATACGTGATTTTGGTATACAACCCAAATGCTGAATTTCCTAGCGGTGTATCACTCGAGTTGTTTAAAAAATTACAAAACGGGTTGGGAGATCGTGGGTTATTTACTTCTCAATATTTAACAACTTCTGTTTATAAGCAAAGAGAAGATTTAAAAGGAACTATCAATAAAGTTCTTGAAAATATTAAAACCCGAAAGCCCAAAGCTACCAGCCTTAGTTTTGAACACTTATTTGATACCGATAATACTGACGCTTGGTGGGCAGGCGATTCATCAAGAGAGATCAGCGCTTCAATCGGTGGTGCGGGTGCTAACAAAGATGGCCTGAAGATATGGTTTGGTGAAAGTCAGGATGGTCGCAGTAGCTCCCATGGTATTGTAGGTGCACAAACAGGTATGGGTAAAACCAGCCTCTATCAGGTGCTTATTGTAAACCTTGCGTGTAAATATTCGCCCGAAGAGCTGCAATTTTACCTTGTGGACGGTAAATTTGGGGTAGGGTTTGAATGTTTTAGCCAGTTACCTCATGCGAAAATTGTCTCATTGCATACTTCCCCTGAATTGGCCCGCAGTGTGTTAGAAGAATTGGTTGACGAAATGGAACGACGCAATCAATTATTTAAATCTAAGAAGGTCGAGAATCTATTTCAATACCGTCAACTGCAAGAAAGTAATACAAGACAAAAACTCCCCCGATTGATGCTAATTGTAGATGAATTTCAAATTCTTTTTGAGGATGATCAAGACATGCGAGGGTCAGTGTTATTGAAAAAACTGGCTGAGCAGGGTCGAAGTGTCGGCATCCATATGCTGCTTGGCTCGCAACGTATAGAGAACAATATACCGCAAAATGAAGACGCCATTACGGCAAACATGCAAATGCATATTGCCATGAGTATGAAGGCCGAAAATGTAAAAGCCTCCCAAAAATTTGGTCCTGAAGGTAAAAAAATGATCTCGGCATGCACACTTTCAGGCCAGGTTGTGATCAATGACCAAGGAGGGAGTGACGGTGCGAATGTTGCAGGACGAGTTGCATTACTTGATAAAACGGCAAGAGAAGAGATGGTTAATGATTTGCAGGATAAATGGCGTACCTCTCCTGTAGAAAAACCCTTGCTAGGCCAGATAGTACTAGACGGTATAGAGCAACCATCACTGCTAGATAATACCCAGCTCAAGACGCTGTTCAATTTATATAGCATACGGCCGGATGCCAAACAATGGCGTGAGTTTGCGGAACTTCCTGTTTATAGTGGGGGGCTAGGTGAATCTCAATGGCTTTCAGTTGAAAAACCGGTTGCGCTGTGGCTGGGTAAAGAAAATAACATTCATGGGCAGGCACATATTGTATTGAAACGTGACGATTGTCAGCATATGCTTTTAGTGGGTGAAAATAGAGCAGCCAGATTAGGTATGCTAGCGTTTTCGTTGTTACAGTTAATGATAATGCATAGTCATGAGCAATACCAAATGCTGGTGATTGACTCTAGTATTAAAGACTCTCCTGATGATTCGGCGATTAAAAACGTGATAGATCGCATGTCTGGTGACAAGAAGGTATATACAGATGATTCTGCGCAGTACATTGATCATTTAAAAGGCGTTGCCAGCGATATGGAAGATCGTAAAAGTATGAGCAATGAATCGTTACAACAGCAACCTAACATTTACATTGTAATAAATGACGCGCAGCGCTTGCGAGAGATAGCAGCACCTGATCATAATCAAGGAAACGATAATGTAGCCTACAGTCTAGTGAATAATATATTGAAAAATGGTGCTCGTTTGGGCATCCATTTGATCATGAGTTTTGATGATATGTATGCCGTGAGTAAAGTGATGTCACGTAAAGAAATAGAGAGGGAATTTAAACATAAAATAGCATTGCAAATGGATCAAAGATCATCATTTGATTTACTTGGTGATAAGAATGCATCAAAACTACAAGAAAAAGGCAATGCACCTGTTTATGCCATTTATCGCCATTTAGCGAAAGATGTACTCTTTAAGCCTTATTGTATTGCCTCAAATAGGGAAGATGACGAAGTAAATAGCGTGAGTGCGACAATTGATCAAATAGTTGAAATGACGTCAAAATGGGATCATAGCTAGCATGTCTTTAAACGATGTAGAAACGCAAATGCATGTATTTATTTCCGCACTAGAAGAATTACAGGAAACTACATGGCGGCAGCAAAAACATTTAACAGAAAAAATCACTTTAAGCTTTGATTCATTGTACGAAACTGACGATGAGAAAGTGCGTATGCAGATCATTGTAAATGAAATTGATGCTACAACAAGGATGTTAAACCAGGAATTGCTCCCTAATGTGGTCACTACGTTGGAACAACGATTGAAAATATTACGGAGTTATTTATATGACGAGTGATCTTGCAAGCGAATCAGTGTCTGAATTAGTGGAAGAACTAAAACGTTGTCACACCATCGTTTCAGAGGAACTGGAACAACTTTTAAAGCGATGGGGTATGTTGCGTGATGTGTACAAAGGAGAAGGTGCTCAAAATATGGAACATGAAATTGAACTCATTCGTGCTAAATACGAGCATTATTTGGAACAACTAATTGGCCTCAGGCGTATATCTGAGCAACGCATCCAAGATTTAGCGTTGAAGAAAATGGAGCAATAATCAGTGTATCCCAAGTGGCTAATTTCTCAATTAGAAGAGCTAGAATATGAAACCAATTATCAACTTAATGGTATCAATGAACAATACGACGAAATAGTTCGTCTTAATGTTCAGCAGGGCCATGTATTTGAACAAGAGGCAATAGCTTTTCGAGTTAGCAGTGAGGCTTTAAACAAACTTAAAGTCAAACAGCAAAATTGCCTTTGGCAGTTAAAACAAATGAGTCAACAAATTGAGCAGCATTGTGCGCATACCGATAATAAGCGCAGTCAAGCGAACAACCTTGTCAATAAGGCTTCACAAGTTGAAGATGATTGGAAAATTCAGTATGAACGAGCGACCAATTGGCACGAGAACGCAATCAGTGAATTAAAAGTCGCAAAGGACAAATTGATAACGGCTCAATCAAATGAACAACACTGGCAGCGGGAGTTAAGTTCTTTACAAGATACGCTTGCCACGTTGCATGCCCACAATAATGAACAGCGCAACAAGGAATACCCATATCTTCGAGATACATCAGCAGTTGAACTGAGAGTAGTTTCAGCAAAGCGAGAATTAGCTGTGGCTAAAAACAATTATTACGAAGCTAAAAATCATGTTACACATGCCAGGTCTAATAAAAGCATAGCTAACAATCAGCTTGGAAATACAATATTAGCATTATCTGATGCCAGAAAAGCTATAGACGAGGCGCAATATTGCTACGAATTAGCAGTGTCGGCTTATAATGTTGCCCAAGTTTCAGGAAAACTGCATGAAGATCTAAAACAGAGCATGTTTGACATTAACGAAAAAATTGCACTGCTTGATGTACAGGCAGATCAACAATTAACGACAAAAAGCCAGTTGAAAGACTTCAAGCTTGAGGCGGAAAGCTATATGAAACAAGTAGGGGATCTTGCAAGTGAGCTAGACCGTGACAGCTATGCATTAAAGTCTGTGTTACAGCAAAAATCTGAATTGCTAGTAATGTTTGAACTGCCAGTTTAATGAGAGCTAATTTTATGTCCTTATTTGATCCAAGCCTTTACGCAAATCAACAAAATAAATTAGGTGATGAGCATCATAGTGTGCAGTATTCTCACCTACAATACATTGAATGGTGGGAGTTATTCAAAAGCAAGTGGAAAGACCATGCTGCTGAACGTATTGAACAAAGACAAATATCACCTCTGCTTGAATTATTTAGTCAGTTTTTTATAGAATCTAATCAATACAATAATGTGACAAACAACATTGCCCGCCAACTATTTCAACTTGTCGAGTCTCTTGAACTATCCTCAAAGTTGAGGATAAGTATTGATGACGAATTAGAAAAATTTATCGAACTTAGTGATCAGTTTGAAAGTGAACTATCAAGAAGTCGCCAACTCAGTGAGAAGAGTGATGAGTACCATAAAAAAACGGAAAATTTTATAAACAAAGCCTACAGCTACACTGAAAAAATATAACGAATAGACCAAAACAACAGAACTGTACTACATACGTTTCACATTTACTACAGATGAGCACTACCCTTCTATTATCCACAGGGCTAGTGGAAATGTAGTAGGTTAGTGATAAAAAATATTTACAGTTACCAAATTATTATCTTGAAGCAAGAATATCAAAAGTAGTCAATTTAGTTTTCTAAAAAATGTCAAAACAGCAGAAACACTATTAACAACCGAATGCCGAGTTCCTTGTAACGATAGTAATCCATTGTATTTAATTGAAATTTAGTAAAAATGAAATATTCAATCACACACAGTGGCAGCAAATAATATGACGTAAAAAAATCCAGCTACTGCTGGATTTTTTATTATTTAATAGCAAACGCTCTACTTATTTTAATTAACAAAAAACGCCTTTATTTATTATAGTTTAAACTTTAAATTGGTTTACCACTGCAGCTAAGCGATTTTCTAAGGATATTAATTCGGCAGAAGTGCTCTCTAACTCTAAAGCCTTCACTGAAGAGTCTTCGGCAATATCAGCAACTTGTTGAACATTTCTACTTATCTCATCAGTCACGACAGTTTGCTCTTCAGCAGCTGTTGCAATTTGAGTATTCATATTAGTAATGGTGCTCACTGCAGCCATTATTGTTTTTAACGAAACACTAGCTTTCTGAGCTTGCATTACAGTATTTTCACCTTGTGAGCGACTATTATTCATGACACCTACGGCTTCTTTTACACGACCCAATAATAATTCGATCATGTGGTTAATTTCTTCCGTACTCTGTTGTGTTCGATTTGCAAGTGTTCTTACTTCATCTGCAACAACCGAAAACCCTCTACCTAGCTCGCCTGCGCGCGCAGCTTCGATGGCAGCGTTTAAAGCTAATAAGTTAGTTTGATCAGCAATGCCTTTAATAACATTAATCACATCACCAATTTGTTCAGCATCATCACTTAACTGATTGATCACATCTGTTGCACGGTTAACATCCTCAGATAAATGAGATATCGATACTATCGTATCTTCAACAATAATTTGCCCTGAAGCGGTTTCACTATCAGCTTGTTGTGCTGCCTCAGCGGCCCTTGAAGCATTTCCTGCAACATCTTCAGCCGTCGGCCATTTCATGCACAGCAGTTGCCGCATGCATAGTTTCATCTTTTTGTTTAGCGACGTTTTCATTGGTGCGAGTAACAACAATATTCATTTGACGAGTAGATTCACTTAAATCTCCTACACTGTCTTTTATCTCTAATACTAGTTGATGAATTTTTTCTACAAAGTGGTTAAAACTAATGGATACTTGGCCCACTTCATCATCTGCATATACCTTTAATCGTCGGGTCAAATCTCCCTCTCCATGGCTAATATTGTTAAGCGCAGAGACTGTATCTTGTATTGGTTTCGTTATACGCCCAGTAACAAATAGGCTAATAAAGGCAACTAAAATAATTAACACTAATCCTACAATAGCTATCAACATCATTGCTCTATTGATTCTTTTGTCAATCTCCATATGTGCAGCCATAACCGCATCATCAATATCATCGATATAAAAACCAGTGCCAACCATCCAGTTATATTGTTCAATAGCTTGAGCATATCCAAGTTTAGGTGCTTCGGCATTCTTTGAGGGTTTATTCCAGCTATATTCAAGAAATCCGCCGCCGCTTTTAGCGCTGTCGATAAGATCTTTAATGACATTTACACCATTCGCATCTTGTAACCCATACAAGTTTTTACCTTCTAGCTCTGGCTTTGGCCCCATGACGATATTAATACCGCCATAGTCGTAAACAAACATATAACCGTCTTTGGACTCGCCAAAAAGAATATCTCTCAATTGATCTGCCACTTGTTTTTTGATTACAGCATCATCATAAGAGCCACTAGCAACGACGCTTTTAATTGAAGTAAGTGCAATATCTACATAGTTTTTAAGGATGACGCGTTTTTCGTTCATCATAGAGCTTCGAATATCTTTTACTTGCTCATCACCAAGGGCGCTAAGCTCGAAATGAACTAAAAACATGATTGTTGAGATAGCAAAAACTAACGGCAAAATGCTAAGCAATAAAATTCTATTTTTTATCGTCATTGTTTTCATTGAGTATCCAATTTAATAAAAATAATTCATTAAAAGAGTATTACACGTTATAAAAATACCGCTAAATCAAATACGCTTTTAGTTGTTTTATATCATGTATAGGATAAATTATTTTTAGACTAAATAAGCCAACTGCTACAAAAACCAACAATATACTTGATTAAAAATTAATACAATCGACACTGTTTTGCTCAATAACACTCCTCACCTCATATAGTCACAAAAGCTTAAGCGGCTGATTTAAAGCAACAAAATATAAAGTTTGGGTAGTTAACCCAGCAGAAGTACGAATAAAATCGTAATTAAAACTTGCAACTACGTAGGCCCTCGTACATATTAAATATCAAACAAAAGTTACTTGTCACACTAAGGGAATCGAATGAGCCGAAAAAAGCATATGCATGAAGAACAAGAAGCTGATGTAGATATGACGCCAATGTTAGATATCGTTTTCATCTTATTAATATTTTTCATCGTAACAACATCCTTCATCAAAGAAGAAGGGCTATTAATTAATAGACCAAAAGCGAAAAACAATCCTTCACAGGTAAATAGCCCAACTGTAGTTGTGCAAATAGCTGAGACAGGTCAATTAAAGTTTAATGGTAAATTAGTTGATATCGAGAGGCTATCAGCGCGTATAGAGAGCTTTTTATCGGAAAACCAAACCAACAGTGCAGTGGTCATTGCTGATCCAGAAGCAAGCCATGAAATGGTGGTAAATGTAATTGACCGAATTAAACCATTTCAGCAGCTAACAATATCAATTGGTAAGTAAAATTTAGTACATCACCTTAAAGCAATACAAAATAAGAAAGGCGGCTCAAAATAGCCTTTCTTTAATAAATGTAAAATGTTCATTTGCATAAACGAAATAACTGCTAGTAAAGAATGCCAGATCGAAGCTATCAGGTGTCAGTGGATTATGTCTTAAACTGAAAGCTGAAAGCTTATTACTGATAGCTATCTTTAGTGGATTTCAGACAGCAAAAAGCCCGTTACTTTCGTAACGGGCTCTTCTTAATAGAAGCCTAGCAATGTCCTACTCTCACATGGGAACTCCCACACTACCATCGGCGCTAACACGTTTCACTTCTGAGTTCGGAATGGGATCAGGTGGGGCCATGTCGCTATTGTCGCTAGACAAAAAGGGTACAATCTTGAAAGCTGACGTGCATGGATGCACTAACATCGATAATGTTCATGGATGAACGTTTTTATCGATGCTACAGTAAAACCTAGGCTCTACTTTATATAAATACGTTTCTTTCTCTTATTCACACAATTGTTATGCGTGATGTGTGTATTCCTACACTTATGTCAAACTCACCTACAATTCACTTCATAGTTCACTTCTCAGCAAAACTACTTGGGTGTTGTATGGTTAAGCCTCACGGGTAATTAGTATTGGTTAGCTCAATGCCTCGCAGCACTTCCACACCCAACCTATCAACGTTGTAGTCTCCAACGACCCTTTAGGGAGCTTAAAGCTCCAGTGAGAACTCATCTCAAAGCCTGCTTCCCGCTTAGATGCTTTCAGCGGTTATCAGTTCCGAACGTAGCTACCGGGCAATGCTATTGGCATAACAACCCGAACACCAGCGGTTCGTCCACTCCGGTCCTCTCGTACTAGGAGCAGCCCTCTTCAATTCTCAAACGCCCACGGCAGATAGGGACCGAACTGTCTCACGACGTTCTAAACCCAGCTCGCGTACCACTTTAAATGGCGAACAGCCATACCCTTGGGACCGACTTCAGCCCCAGGATGTGATGAGCCGACATCGAGGTGCCAAACACCGCCGTCGATATGAACTCTTGGGCGGTATCAGCCTGTTATCCCCGGAGTACCTTTTATCCGTTGAGCGATGGCCCTTCCATACAGAACCACCGGATCACTATGACCTACTTTCGTACCTGCTCGACGTGTCTGTCTCGCAGTTAAGCTGGCTTATGCCATTGCACTAACCGTACGATGTCCGACCGTACTTAGCCAACCTTCGTGCTCCTCCGTTACTCTTTGGGAGGAGACCGCCCCAGTCAAACTACCCACCAGACAGTGTCCCCAAGCCCGATAAGGGCCCTAGGTTAGAACATCACGCATACAAGGGTGGTATTTCAAGGTTGGCTCCACCGCATCTAGCGACGCGGTTTCAAAGCCTCCCACCTATCCTACACATGTAGGAGCAATGTTCACTGTCAAGCTATAGTAAAGGTTCACGGGGTCTTTCCGTCTAGCCGCGGGTATACGGCATCTTAACCGCAATTTCAATTTCACTGAGTCTCGGGTGGAGACAGTGTGGCCATGATTACGCCATTCGTGCAGGTCGGAACTTACCCGACAAGGAATTTCGCTACCTTAGGACCGTTATAGTTACGGCCGCCGTTTACCGGGGCTTCGATCATGAGCTTCGCAGAGCTAACCCAATCAATTAACCTTCCGGCACCGGGCAGGCGTCACACCGTATACGTCATCTTTCGATTTTGCACAGTGCTGTGTTTTTAATAAACAGTTCCAGCCACCTGGTTACTTCGACTCTCCGATGCTTACGCCGCAAGGGCTTCACATTAGAGAGCGTACCTTCTCCCGAAGTTACGGTACTATTTTGCCTAGTTCCTTCACCCGAGTTCTCTCAAGCGCCTTAGTATTCTCTACCTAACCACCTGTGTCGGTTTGGGGTACGGTTCCTATATATCTGAAGCTTAGAAGCTTTTCCTGGAAGCATGGCATCAATGACTTCAACTCCGTAGAGTCTCGTCTCGTATCTCAGCGTTTAAATGAAATCCCGGATTTACCTAAGATAACCGCCTACATACTTTCACACGGACTACCAACGCCGTGCTCACCTAGCCTACTCCGTCCCTCCTTCGCAATATATAGAAGTACAGAAATATTAATCTGTTTCCCATCGACTACGCGTTTCCGCCTCGCCTTAGGGGCCGACTTACCCTGCCCTGATTAACATGGGACAGGAAACCTTGGTCTTTCGGCGGGGGAGTTTTTCACTCCCCTTATCGTTACTCATGTCAGCATTCGCACTTCTGATACCTCCAGCAAGCTTTACAACTCACCTTCAACGGCTTACAGAACGCTCCCCTACCACTTGTTCCTAAGAACAAATCCGCAGCTTCGGTGACTAGTTTAGCCCCGTTACATCTTCCGCGCAGACCGACTCGACTAGTGAGCTATTACGCTTTCTTTAAAGGATGGCTGCTTCTAAGCCAACCTCCTAGCTGTCTATGCCTTTCCACATCGTTTCCCACTTAACTAGTACTTTGGGACCTTAGCTGGCGGTCTGGGTTGTTTCCCTCTTCACAACGGACGTTAGCACCCGTAGTGTGTCTCCCGCATATCACTCATTGGTATTCGGAGTTTGCAAAGGGTTGGTAAGTCGGGATGACCCCCTAGCCTTAACAGTGCTCTACCCCCAATGGTGTTCGTGCGAGGCTCTACCTAAATAGATTTCGGGGAGAACCAGCTATCTCCCGGCTTGATTAGCCTTTCACTCCGACCCACAAGTCATCACCGCATTTTTCAACATACGTGTGTTCGGTCCTCCAGTTGATGTTACTCAACCTTCAACCTGCCCATGGGTAGATCGCCGGGTTTCGGGTCTATACCCTGCAACTAAACGCGCAGTTAACACTCGCTTTCGCTACGGCTCCCCTATTCGGTTAACCTTGCTACAGAATATAAGTCGCTGACCCATTATACAAAAGGTACGCAATCACCGGACTAAATCCGGCTCTCACTGCTTGTACGTATGCGGTTTCAGGTTCTATTTCACTCCCCTCACAGGGGGTTCTTTTCGCCTTTCCCTCACGGTACTGGTTCACTATCGGTCAGTTAGGAGTATTTAGCCTTGGAGGATGGTCCCCCCATGTTCAGTCAACGTTTCACGTGTGCCGACCTACTCGATTTCATGATAAGTTTATTTTCGTGTACGGGACTATCACCCTGTATCGTTCTACTTTCCAGTAGATTCCACTAACTTACAAACCACTTAAGGGCTAATTCCCGTTCGCTCGCCGCTACTAAGGAAATCTCGGTTGATTTCTTTTCCTCGGGGTACTTAGATGTTTCAGTTCTCCCGGTTCGCCTCATTAAGCTATGTATTCACTTAATGATACCCGCCTTACGACGGGTGGGTTTCCCCATTCGGATATCTTTGGCTATAACGGTTTTTATCACCTCACCAAAGCTTTTCGCAGATTAACACGTCCTTCATCGCCTCTAACTGCCAAGGCATCCACCACATACGCTTAGTCACTTAACCATACAACCCCAAGTAGTTTCCTATTTGGTACAAGCAGGTGACAAAACCTGCTCAATTGTAAAGTCTGACATTTTCACGCACACAAAGTGTGTCTTGAATAAGAGTGGTAATAAATTTAACTCGTAAAAGTAAACTTACTACCGGGTTGATTAAACACTCGAGGAGAATGCTTAATCACCATAAACCTTCCCGATAAAAGAAGATTTACAGCTTGGTATTTATAATGTTACAAACAACAGCGCGACACCGTGTTCATCATATAAATACCGGTATTTATATCAGCTTTCCAGATTGTTAAAGAACTAAATTCATACACGCATTCGGTATAAATCTTGGTTTAAAAAACCAAACTTAAAAGAGCTTAAAAAAAGCATAACTTAAGTTTGGTCATTCAATTCTTTGTGAAGAAGTGGTGGAGCTAAGCAGGATCGAACTGCTGACCTCCTGCGTGCAAGGCAGGCGCTCTCCCAGCTGAGCTATAGCCCCAAATGGGAAACATCTTTAAGCTAGAACAAAACTCAGATTTACGTTTTTTACAAGGCGGTTTATCGCGAAGTGTAGGTTTTCTACACGAGTGATGAACCAACGCCGTAAAAAGCGTAAATTGGTAGGTCTGGGCAGACTTGAACTGCCGACCTCACCCTTATCAGGGGTGCGCTCTAACCAGCTGAGCTACAGACCTATTTCTTTTTCAAGAATTATGTCCGAAGCTTAGATGTTTGGACTTCTTCTAATTTGTTATCATGTAATTTGTGTGAACACTCGCAGAACCGAGGTTCTCATTAAGCTGTTTTACTTCAAGATAAGGAGGTGATCCAACCCCAGGTTCCCCTAGGGTTACCTTGTTACGACTTCACCCCAGTCATGAATCACAAAGTGGTGACCGTCCTCCCCGAAGGGTTAAACTAGCCACTTCTTTTGCAACCCACTCCCATGGTGTGACGGGCGGTGTGTACAAGGCCCGGGAACGTATTCACCGTAGCATTCTGATCTACGATTACTAGCGATTCCGACTTCATGGAGTCGAGTTGCAGACTCCAATCCGGACTACGACAAGCTTTGTGGGATTCGCTCCACCTCGCGGTATTGCTGCCCTCTGTACTTGCCATTGTAGCACGTGTGTAGCCCATCCCGTAAGGGCCATGATGACTTGACGTCGTCCCCACCTTCCTCCGGTTTATCACCGGCAGTCTCCTTAGAGTTCCCGCCACTACGCGCTGGCAAATAAGGATAGGGGTTGCGCTCGTTGCGGGACTTAACCCAACATTTCACAACACGAGCTGACGACAGCCATGCAGCACCTGTCACAGAGTTCCCGAAGGCACAAGTCTATCTCTAGTCTCTTCTCTGGATGTCAAGGGATGGTAAGGTTCTTCGCGTTGCATCGAATTAAACCACATGCTCCACCGCTTGTGCGGGCCCCCGTCAATTCATTTGAGTTTTAACCTTGCGGCCGTACTCCCCAGGCGGTCAACTTAGCGCGTTAGCTACGCCACCCACGGTTCAAGACCACAGACGGCTAGTTGACATCGTTTACGGCGTGGACTACCAGGGTATCTAATCCTGTTTGCTCCCCCACGCTTTCGTGCCTCAGTGTCAGTCTTTGTCCAGGTAGCCGCCTTCGCCACTGATGTTCCTTCCAATCTCTACGCATTTCACCGCTACACTGGAAATTCCACTACCCTCTACAAAACTCTAGCTTGCCAGTTCAAAATGCAGTTCCCAGGTTGAGCCCAGGGCTTTCACATCTTGCTTAACAAACCACCTACGCACGCTTTACGCCCAGTAATTCCGATTAACGCTTGCACCCCTCGTATTACCGCGGCTGCTGGCACGAAGTTAGCCGGTGCTTCTTCTGCGAGTAACGTCACAGCTAGCAGTTATTAACTACTAACCTTTCCTCCTCGCTGAAAGTGCTTTACAACCCGAAGGCCTTCTTCACACACGCGGCATGGCTGCATCAGGCTTTCGCCCATTGTGCAATATTCCCCACTGCTGCCTCCCGTAGGAGTCTGGGCCGTGTCTCAGTCCCAGTGTGGCTGATCATCCTCTCAAACCAGCTAGAGATCGTCGCCTTGGTAAGCCATTACCTTACCAACTAGCTAATCTCACTTGGGCTAATCAATGAGCGAGAGGTGCCGAAGCGTCCCCCCCTTTGGTCCGTAGACGTTATGCGGTATTAGCAGTCGTTTCCAACTGTTGTCCCCCACTCAAAGGCATATTCCCAAGCATTACTCACCCGTCCGCCGCTCGTCAGCAGATAGCAAGCTATCTCTGTTACCGCTCGACTTGCATGTGTTAAGCCTGCCGCCAGCGTTCAATCTGAGCCATGATCAAACTCTTCAATTAAAAATCGTTTGTGATGCTCATCTTAACTAACCGAAGTTAACCAAGAAAAGACATCTGCTCAATGAATTCTGTCGTGTTACTTTCTATCCGACTAAAGAAGAAAGTAACTACATAAAACGTATTATTTAAATCCGAAGACCTAAATGATACTTATTTTTGTGTGACATCATATTAAGCTGTTTTTTTTGTTATGTTCTTTCCGAAGAAATAGATAACTATGTAAAATCAACGTTAATGTGAGTGTCCACACAAATTGCATGATAACTAATTGTTAAAGATGGGTACACGAAGTACCTATGCCGAACCGTTCATGGATGAACGTTTTGTTCGGTACGAGCCAACAATCTCATTCGTTGTTAGACCGCTTGTTGCTTGAAGCCGGCCAGTAGCCTTGCCTGAAGCGAGATGCGCATTCTACGCAACTCAGTTTTAATGTCAACGTTTTATTTGAATTTATTTTAAAAGTTTTTAAACCTTTCAAAACTAATCTTTAAAACGTTAAGTTAACCAAATCAGCCTAAACTGCGTTAGATAACTTATTAAAACCGCCTCTTCGACTTGTCCCGAAGAAGTGGAGCGCATTCTAGAGATTTCTCGCTTCACGTCAACAGCTAAATGAAATTAAATGGCAGAAACATGACTGTTCGCTTTAAAATTGAACAATGCGCTGATAAATCAAACTTATTCTATGTACTTACTCGCTTGATTTAACGCATCAAGCTTAATAATCTCTGAAAGTTTCACTTCATGTGGCTCATTAGTATAGCGGCTATCAACTAATATTCTAGTTTTAATGCCAGCATTACTTGCCGCTTGCATATCTGATGGCTTATCACCAATAAAAATACTTTCAGCGAGGTTAATAGAAAACTCTTGTTGCGCTTGCATGATCATACCTGGCTCAGGCTTTCGACAATTGCACGGCATAACAAATTCATTTATTCCTTTCGAAGGATGGTGAGGACAATAATACACTTTAGCGATAGTTATTCCCTGCTCAGCAAATACATTAGCCATCCAGGTCGATAATGCCTCGAAGGTTGCTTTGTCGTAATAGCCCCTAGCAATACCCGCTTGGTTAGTGATGACAAAAATTTGATAACCTTTAGATGCGGCTAATCGACATAAATCAAAAATACCGGTAACAAATTCGAAATCTTCAATTCTGTGAACGTAGCCATGGTCAACATTAATAATGCCATCTCTATCTAAAAATAGTGCTTTATTCATTTAACTCTTCTTAGTTCTCGTATCTAGGTATTTATATATAAACAAAAGACGAGATAATCTCGCCTTTTGATGCATTTACTATAAGCATGCTCAAACTTACATACAAAGACCACCATCAATTTCTACTACTCGGCCAGTGAAAAATTCATTTTCAAAAATATAGTTAACGGTATGAGCTATTTCATCCGCTTCACCTAAACGCCCAACCGGCTTCATACTTTCTAAACGTTGACGCATTTCAGGTTTCATGGCATCAGTCATTGCCGTGCGAATAACACCGGGTGCTATAGCACCTACACGAATACCGTGACGACCAAGTTCTCTTGCCCATGTTACTGTCATTGCAACTACACCCGCTTTTGATGCAGCATAATTTGTTTGTCCCATATTACCGCCACGGGCAATTGATGACATATTAATAATAACGCCTTTACGCTTGCCTTCAATCATGTGCACAGCAGCTTCTCGACCACACAAAAATACACCGGTTAAATTGACATCAATGACTGACTGAAATTGATCCAATGACATTTTTTTACTGACAACACCGTCTTTTGCTTTAACAAACATACCATCACGCAAAATACCGGCATTATTGATCAAGCCATCGATACCTGAGAAATCGTCATTAATTTTTGTAAACGTTGCTTCTACTTCACTTTCATTGGTTACATTCGCTAAGTAGTACTTTGCTTGCGAACCTGCTGCTTCAATTAAAGCAACCGTTGCTTGTAGCTGTTCTTCATTGACATCAATCAAGGCTAATTTAGCACCTGACTTTGCGAGGTTTAATGCCATTGCGCGGCCTAAACCTTGACCACCACCAGTAACAACAATCGTTTTATCATTCAAATTCATTTTCTTTCCTTTAATTTTCAATTTTTATGGCGCAATTCAGTTAAGCCGAAATTGCGCTTATGTGTCTATTATGAGGTAAATGGTGTGAAGAACCAATCCACTCTATTTTCTGGAACGCTGTTTATATTTTCATAGCGCCAATTAGGTGTTTTATCTTTATCAACCAGTAACGCACGAACACCTTCTGAGAATTCAGGATATTGACAACAGCGTAAGCTCAAGTTCAATTCACTGGCAAAACATTCCGCTAGCGTAAAATCTTTACTCGACTTTAATTGCTGATAAATCAGTGCTGCAGATAAAGGACTACCATTTTTTAATTTCTTTTGTGCACTTTGTAGCCACTGATCATCAAATTCTTCATTGATTATAGCGTGATGAATATCAGCACAATTATCATAAGAGGATAATGCTGATATAAGCGCTTCGTTGTTTTTAACGTTTGAAACAATTTCAGTTTTACAGTTTGCAGAATACTCAGTTAACACTTCGGATAGTAAAGCAGCATTCTCTGCTTTATTTTGCCAAGGCACTGTTATCAAACGATCTAGGATGGCTTGTTCGTCAACGCTGTTCACTATCACGTCAGCCAAACCTATGTATTGGGCATCAGCGGCATTAAAAATAGCCCCCGTTAACCCCAAAAATAAACCAATATTAGACGGCGTTTTATTAAGAAACCAACTAGCA
This sequence comes from Colwellia sp. M166, assembly GCF_024585285.1. NCBI lineage: Bacteria > Pseudomonadati > Pseudomonadota > Gammaproteobacteria > Alteromonadales > Colwelliaceae > Colwellia > Colwellia sp. M166. The sequence continues at coordinate 4,488,842 of NZ_CP040755.1, read as the reverse complement.
CCAACATCTGGATATAAACCAATGGTAATTTCCGGCATAGCTAATAAGGTTTTTTCAGTGACTACTCGATGACTGGCACCAGAGAATAAGCCAATTCCTCCACCAATAACATAACCATCACCCCAGACCATAACGGGTTTGCTGTATTCATGAATAAATTGGTCTAAATAATATTCTTTAGTAAAAAATTCGTAGGCTAAACTCTCACGGACGGTTGTTTCATCTAGTACGACAAATTCTTCATTTGGCTGTACCGTTTTACGTTGCTCTGTTAACGCATGATATAAACTGACAACATCGCCACCAGCACAAAATGCTTTATCACCAGCGCCTTGCAATATCACCATAACGACATCGTCGTCATCTTGCCAAAGTGTTAATTGCGTGATTAATAACGTCATCATTTCTAAACTTAATGCATTTAGAGACTTTGGCGAATTTAATTCAGCTATCGCTATTTTTTTATCATTGTTAGTAATTAACTCTTTAAATAATACAACAGACATAGTTCACGCTCTTATTAGGTAATGTTTATATGATTACTTGCTTTCGTTTTTATAACCGCTCTTATCGTAACTTTAATGACAACTTTTATGACCATCTTTATGACCATCTTTATAACATCAGATTGATCACATTGCTTTAAGCTAAGCTTGCGTCAATTTCAACAACCGTTCTGCCGGTTACTGTGCCATTAACATAGGCGTCGAATGCATTCGGCAAATCAGAAAATTTGATTGTCGTTGGTGCAATAAGCGCTAACTGACTAGGTTTTAAATCACTCGCTAAACGTTTCCAGCCTTGAGTTCTAACCGACAATGGCATTTCAACCGAGTTAATTCCTAATAAGCTAACACCACGTAAAATGAATGGCATCACTGTCGATTCAAGTTTGAAACCGCCAGCAAGGCCAATCGAAGCAATATTGCCCCACACATTTGTTGTTCGTGTTAACCAAGCTAAGGTATCACCACCAACGTTATCAACTGCCCCGCCCCATTGTGCATTTTCTAGCGGTTTAGTGCCCATTTCAATATCATTGCGATTGATAAGCCTATTTGCGCCCAGCGCTTTTAAGTAAGGTTCTTGTTCAGTTTTCCCCGTATAGGCAATCACTTCATAACCAATATTGGATAGCATATTGATAGCAAAGCTACCAACACCGCCTGTTGCACCAGTCACAACAATAGGACCACGTTCAGGAATTTGGCCGTTATCTTCCATACGCTGTATCGCTAGCGCGGCAGTATAACCCGCCGTACCTAACGCCATCACATCACGTAAACTCATACCGTCAGGTAAATTAACCACAGAATCAGCTTTGACATGGGCGTATTCACTATAGCCACCATCATAAAGCTCAGAGAGTTGCGCACCACAAACGAGGACTTTATCACCAGTATTAAAGCGCGCATCTTCTGAGCTAACCACAACACCTGATAAATCAATACCGCCCACTAGGGGATAAGTTCGTAAAATGCGTCCTTTACCTGTTGCTGCCAGTGCATCTTTATAATTAATGTCTGAATAAGCAACTTTTATCACGACTTCGCCAGCGGTCAAATCATCAAGGCTAATTTGCTCAAAGCCACTGGTAATTGTTTTGTCATTTTTATGAATACGAAAAGCAGTAAATTTTTCGGGAACTGACGGCATAATACAATCCTTTATTACTTATGTAGTGACTAAGAGTAGTGACTAAATGTAGTAGCTAGATACAGTAGCTAGATACAGTAGCTAGATACAGTAGCTAAATATAGTGGCTAAATAACCTGAACTTTTAATACGTAAACTGAACCGATTGCTAATACTATTTTCAGTATTTCTAGAGCAAAGCCATACTTAGCGGTTCAACTCTAGAAATGACTACATTCATTAGTGATTATAATTAAACAGCCCTTCCGGCATGCTCATTAAACTTTTGCTTCCCGCTTCAATGGCAAGAATATGACCATCAATTCTTGGCAATAACCTTTCCATAAAAAATTCACCAACATATAGCTTGGCTTGGTAGAAATCATCATCATTTTGATCTAATGATTTTTCTGCCATTAACGCCCACATGTAGGCATAACTAACTAAGCCAAAAGCCGCTAAATAGTCAGTTGCTGAGGCGCCAACCATACTTTTATCATGAGCTTGTTCAGTGATGATCAACTCAGTAACCGTGCTAAGCTTCTTTAAAGCGTTAGCTAAAGGCTTAACAAAATTATCTAAAGCTTGTTGCTGGGTATTTTTTTCAATGAAGGTGTTGATCTCTGCAACATAAACATCAAGAAACTTAGCTTTATTCGCTGCAACTTTTCGTCCTAATAAATCAAGTGCTTGAATACCATTAGTGCCTTCATAAATTTGCGCAATACGTACATCACGCACTAATTGTTCTTGACCCCATTCACGCACATAGCCGTGACCACCAAAGACCATTTGACCAAGATTACAGCTTTCATAAGCCATGTCAGTCATAAATGCTTTTGCCACTGGCGTTAACAAAGCCACTAACTGCTCAGCTTGTTTTTTTTGGGCTTCATCAGCAGAAAACTTAACAATATCGAGCTGTTTAGCTACATAAGTAGAAAAACAACGGCCGCCTTCGTTAAAAGCACGCATGGTTAACAGCATTTTTCGTACATCAGGATGCACAATAAGTGAATCGGCTTTTTTATCCGCTGATTTTACACCATTAGCACTGCGGCCTTGAATACGTTCAATGGCGTATTCTGCCGCTTGCTGATAAGAGGTTTCTGCTGCACCAACGCCTTGAATGCCCATGCCTAAACGTTCATAGTTCATCATGGTGAACATGTAGTTTAGGCCTTTGTTTTCTTCACCAACTAAAAAGCCTTTAGCGCCATCAAAGTTCATCACACAAGTAGCCGAGCCTTTAATACCCATTTTGTGTTCGATTGAACCACAAGTAACGGTATTTCTAGCGCCTAAGCTGCCATCATCGTTTAATAAAAATTTCGGCACTACAAACATAGAAATACCACGAGGACCTTCTGGCGCGCCCGGTATTTTAGCGAGTACTAAATGAATAATATTCTCAGTTAAATCTTGCTCACCGCCAGTAATAAATATTTTAGTGCCAGATAAAGCAAAACTACCATCAGCTTGCGCTTCTGCTTTTGCCGTCATGATGCCTAAATCACTACCCGCATGAGGTTCAGTTAAGCACATGGTGCCGGCCCACTGACCTGAATACATATTTTCCAGGTAAGTTTGTTTCATTTCGGTTGAAGCATGTGCCGACAGCGCTAAACTAGCGCCAGCAGTTAACATAGGGTACAGCGCAAATGAAATAGAAGCCGATTGTGTCATTTCTTCAACAAACGATTGCAACATTTTTGGCATACCCATGCCGCCATGCTCGGGATCGCCACTTAATGAGCCCCAACCACCTTCACAATACAGTTGATATGCTTTAGCAAAACCATCGGGTGTTGTTACATCGCCGTTAGACCATGTCGCACCTTGTTCATCACTATTACGATTTAAAGGTGCAATAACTTCAGAGGTTAACTTAGCCCCTTCTGACAAAATGGCATCGGCGGTGTCTTTATCAATCAGCTCTGCCACAGCAGGCATGGTTGCCCATAACTGCTCGGCTTTGAAAACTTCATGTAACAGAAATTGCATATCACGCATCGGCGCTTGATAATTACTCATTATTCGTACTCACCTTTTACTTAAATATTTATATCGACTAACAAAAATACAGCGATTACATGTTGCGACGATACTGGCCGCCAGCTTCAAACAATGAACTCACAATTTGACCTAATGAACAAACTTTACAAGCGTCCATCATTAACTCAAAAATGTTTTCATGTTTAATTGCTGCGGTTTGTAAACGCTTAAGTAATACTTCTACTTCTGCTTCATTAGCTTTATTTAAACTGGCTAACATCTCAATTTGATAAGTTTTTTCTTCTTCTGTGGCGCGGATAACTTCTTCAGGTACAACGGTTGGCGAGCCCGTTGAGCTTAAGAAAGTATTTACCCCAATAATTGGGAATTCACCCGAATGCTTTAAGTGCTCATAATGCATACTTTCTTCTTGAATTTTGCCACGTTGGTACATAGTTTCCATCGCACCAAGTACACCGCCACGTTCGTTAATACGATCAAATTCAGTTAACACCGCTTCTTCAACTAAGTCGGTTAACTCTTCAATAATGAAAGCACCTTGAATTGGGTTTTCATTTTTCGACAAACCTAATTCACGGTTAATAATTAATTGAATCGCCATCGCACGTCGAACACTGTCTTCAGTTGGCGTGGTAATCGCTTCGTCATAAGCATTAGTATGCAAAGAGTTACAGTTATCATTTATCGCGTAAAGCGCTTGTAGTGTCGTGCGAATATCATTGAAATCAATTTCTTGTGCATGCAATGAACGACCTGATGTTTGAATGTGGTACTTCAACATTTGTGCACGCGCATTGGCACCGTACTTATTCTTCATTGCTTTTGACCAAATACGACGAGCCACTCGACCAATTACTGCGTACTCAGGGTCAATACCATTTGAGAAGAAAAACGATAAGTTAGGACCAAACTCGTTAATATCCATGCCACGGCTTAAGTAATATTCTACAAAAGTAAAACCGTTCGCTAAAGTTAATGCCAACTGAGTAATTGGGTTAGCGCCGGCTTCAGCAATATGATAACCAGAAATAGACACTGAGTAGAAGTTACGCACGCCTTTGTCGATGAAATACTCTTGTACATCACCCATTAAGCGCAAGGCAAATTCAGTGGAGAAAATACAAGTATTTTGCGCTTGATCTTCTTTTAAGATATCCGCTTGAACTGTGCCACGTACTAAGGTTAAAGTTTTTGCTTTTATCGCTTGATAAACTTCTGGCGGCAATACTTGATCGCCAGTAACACCAATAAGCATTAAGCCTAAACCGTCATTACCTTCAGGTAATTCACCTTGATAACTTGGGCGTGCACAGCCTTTCTTTTTATAAATTTTAGCAATAGTGGCGTTAACTTCTTTTTCTAAGCCATTTTCGACAATAAAGCGTTCACATTGTTGATCAATCGCGGCATTTAAGAAGAAACCCAATAACATCGGCGCCGGACCATTAATGGTCATTGAAACTGAGGTCATAGCATGCGCTAAATCAAAACCCGAGTAGAGTTTCTTCGCATCATCTAAACAACAAATAGACACACCAGCATTACCTATTTTTCCATAAATATCAGGACGAATAGCAGGATCATTACCGTATAAGGTTACAGAGTCGAACGCTGTTGATAAGCGTTTAGCTGGCATACCTTTCGAAACATAATGAAAACGACGGTTTGTACGTTCCGGGCCACCTTCACCCGCGAACATACGTGTTGGGTCTTCACCTTCACGCTTGAATGGGAATAAACCGGCAGTATAAGGAAATTCACCTGGTACATTTTCTTGCAAGTTCCACTTAAGAATGTCACCCCAACCTTGGTACTTAGGCATACTTATTTTTGGAATAGCGCTACCAGACAACGACGTTGAATGCGTTTGGATAGCAAGTTCTTTATCACGTACTTTAAATTTAAATTCAGGGTCTTTATAACGTTGAACTTTAGTGGCCCATTGCTCAAGTAGTAATTTGTTTTTAGGATCTAAGTCTAACTCGACATGGGTATATAATGCTTCAAGTTGAGCAACTAAACCTGAAGACACCTCGGTATCGGTTTCTTTTGCTGTTTCAATGGCTTGATGAATACCATAAAGTTTTTGTGCAACGGTTGTTTGCTTTTCAACCCAAGCATCGTACCCACGGTTACTTTCTGATATTTCAGATAAGTAACGAATACGGTTACCCGGTATCACACTACTCTTGTTTGCTAGTGTGCCTTCAGTAGATAACAGATCTCCAACCGTTAAGCCTGATTTAGTATTTAGCTCAGTGATCACCGCATTATAAAGTTCAGTCATACCACGGTCATTAAATTGTGACGCGATAGTGCCATATACAGGTACTTCATCATCACCGGCTTCAAACATGCCACGGTTACGTTTATATTGTTTTTTCACATCACGTAAAGCATCCAATGCGCCACGCTTATCAAATTTATTCAACGCGATAATGTCAGCAAAATCTAACATATCGATTTTTTCTAACTGTGTTGCTGCGCCGTATTCTGGTGTCATAACGTATAACGACACATCTGAATGCTCTTCAATTTCAGTATCTGACTGGCCAATACCTGAGGTTTCTAAAATAATTAAATCAAAGTCAGTCGCTTTTAAGATATCTAGGGTGTCATGCACATAAACTGACAAAGCTAAATTTGATTGACGCGTTGCTAACGAGCGCATATATACACGGTCGTTATTTACTGCATTCATACGAATACGGTCACCTAGCAAGGCACCACCAGTTTTACGTTTTGACGGGTCAACTGAGACAATCGCTATTTTGCTATCTTCAGTTGCCATTAAAAAGCGGCGAATAAGCTCATCAACTAATGATGATTTACCAGCACCACCGGTACCTGTGATACCCAATACGGGCGTTTTACTTACCGCGGCAATTTTGCGAATTTTTTCAAGGTCGGTTTTGTTTTCTTGTGGTGCGTTTTCTGCTGCAGAAATCAAACGAGCAATCGCTTGCTTTTTATCCTGCAGTGGCACATCTTTCTTTAAATTGGCGACATCATCTTTTTTAACGTTGATGCCAGTTTTAAAATCGCAACGTTCAAGCATATCGTCAATCATGCCAAGCAGACCTAGGGCACGACCATCATCTGGCGAATAAATACGAGTAATGCCGTAATCTTGTAGCATTTTAATTTCATCAGGCAGTATGACACCGCCACCACCGCCAACAATACGAATATGCTCACAACCACGTTCTTTTAACAGGTCATACATATATTTGAAATATTCATTATGACCCCCTTGATAAGATGTCATCGCGATAGCATTGGCATCTTCTTGAATAGCCGTATTTACCACTTCTTCAACACTACGGTCATGACCAAGATGAATAACTTCTGCACCACTTGATTGCAAAATTCTACGCATGATATTAATAGCCGCGTCGTGGCCATCAAATAAAGATGCCGCCGTAACAATACGGATTTTGTTTTTTAACTGATATCTTTCAGTATTCATCTTTTACTCTCTTATTTATCAAAACCGCTTTTTCATAACGCCTATTTAACTTATACGTAATAAGTTCACAGTAATAAATTTACTGAGCGAAACACGACGTTATCGAAGCAATAATTATCTCAGCCCTTACAACTTATGAAGCCTTACAGCCCTAGTTTTAGTCGCAAAAGTTAATAATGGAAACTCAATGATAAAATTAAACCACACTAAAAATGTAATGAACATTGATTTTATTGTTAATTTAATGGACTATATTGTGATTAGACCACTCAATAAAAATATAAAACAACTTAGGATAAAATGTTAAATAGCACATTAAAAAATCCCGCTGATATTCGCTTGTTTATTCCGGTATTTTTATTGAAAAAATTATCAAAACATCGCTTAACCGATGGCTTGTATCCCATATCGCTCGGCATAACGCAAGCCAATAACAATTACAAACTTCAGCAAATGAATAGCCATTGCCACAGCTTGATCTACTGTTTGTCTGGATCGGGTAAATTAGCGTATCAAGGGAAGGAAAGAGTCATAAAACGTGGCGATCTTGTTATTATCAACCCCAACACACCGTTTACTTTTACGTTGAGTAAAACGAAAAAATCCTCGAAGCAACTTAGTCATGGTGAAAAACAATTAAATAGTCGTGACAACAAAAATACAGACAATATTGTTTACTGGATCAACTTCACCGGTACGCTAGCACAAGATTTTGCAGAGCGATTATTAATGAAGATGGATAATGGTGTGGCACATGTGGGGGTGTTAAAAAATATTGTCAGCGATTTCGATCATTTATTGGCGCTAGGCGCACGTGGCTACACGGCAACAAATGTCATCCATGCCGTACATATTTTGCAACAAGCTTTGAGTTTTCTCGCCCTACAGTTACGTTTAACCATGTTTAATAATAGCTCCAGCTTTGATCTAGAAGCGGTAGAAGCTTTAATGCGCAACAGTTTGCATCAAGAATTAAGCTTAGACACGCTAGCCCATTATAGTCAGCTATCAAAATTTCATTTTGCGAAAAAATTCAAAGAGCTAACCGACAGCTCTCCTATTCAACACTTTATCAATATGAAAATTCAACATGCTTGTTCGCAACTTGATAACAGTGACATTGCTATTAAAGATATTGCTAGTGGACTTGGCTACAGCGACCCGTATTATTTTTCTAGGCTATTCAAAAAATTAGTCGGTATATCACCAAAACAATATCGTGATTCTCGTCATAGTTCATAAAGACTTCTATTGCTAGCGACTGACAATGGTTACCGATAAGATTGCAGAGCTTGGTTGTAGAGCTTGCAAATAGACGGATCTATCCCAACATACTAAGCACTGATGCGTGTTACCAATAATTAATGGCTAGTCTTAATTTTTACCGTATTTTATTCAGAGTCGATACCTATATCCAAACCACTTGCTGAATCCCGCATCTTCAAGTGGCTTGGGTATACATCTAACGATTTACCTCTAGTTGTCTTCAGATAATAACTTACAGTTACAACAGACAAAAAATAATGAAAGCGACAATAATGGCAAAAATAAAATGGCAAAAGTAACAAATAAAGCAATTTTTAGTAGTAGAGTTTTCTCTATCAATTATGTCACCTATCCGACTAACCATAGCGTGATGAAGCATAGCGACCCTGTACAACAAGGCCGATATTACAAACTTAATTTTGTCTTAGTACAGCCCAAATCTGGTGGTGTTTTTGAATGCTCGAACTGTATTATAAATTTATTTGATCGGGTTTATTTATTTCGTCCGGATAAGTACGAGCACAGTGTCTCAAAAATTGAATCCGGTAAACGGGTGCTATTGAGTTTTGCCCTGAATATATAGCTAATCTTAACTTTTATTTACTCGCTATTAGTTCTGCACTAACGCTAATTAACTCAGAATCACTAAAATAGTTAATCAAACACTCAATAATGTTATCAATTATTAAGACTTACTTGCTAACATTCTCATCCAGTACTTTATAGTGAAGACAGTACTAGGTAAAATGGCTGATTAGTCTACTCACGTTATATTATAAAGTTATTTAGCTTTAATTTTTAACCGTTCATTTGAGGCTAGAAACTTAATTAACGGCTAGTTTTATTAATGTTACTTAATTTCTGCTCTTGAGTTTCACTGACTTGTCTCTCGCTTAAAAGGAACGCAATTTGGATATCAACACGGCAAAATCAGTTTTACAAAATATTTTTGGTTACGCTGATTTTCGGCATCAACAAGCGAAAATAATTAGTGAATTAATCCAAGGAAATGACGTTTTTACGCTTATGCCAACCGGTGGTGGAAAGTCATTATGCTATCAAATACCGGCGATAGTGCGTGATGGCGTTGGTATTGTAGTGTCACCGCTTATCGCATTAATGAAAGATCAAGTTGATGCTTTGAACTTACAAGGTGTAAAAGCAGAGTTTTTAAACTCATCACAAGACCATGAAGAACAAAATCGTGTAGAACAGCTCATAAAATCAGGTAACGTCGATTTATTGTACGTAGCGCCAGAAAGATTATTAAGTGATTATTTTCTTAGTCTTATTGATAATATCACTATTGCACTATTTGCCTTTGATGAAGCGCACTGTGTTTCACAATGGGGTCACGATTTTAGGCCTGAATATCAACAACTTTCTATTATCAGTCATCGATATCCCCACACACCTAAAATTGCCTTAACAGCAACCGCAGATATGAGAACCCGAGACGAAATTGTTCAGGTATTAAATTTAAATGCTGCTAAAATTTTCGTCCATAGTTTTGACAGACCTAATATTCAATATCGTATTAGTGAACAAAAGAATAGCAAAGAACAGCTATTAAAGTTTATCAATGCCGAGCATAACAACGACGCAGGTATCGTTTATTGTCTTTCAAGAAAGTCAGTTGAAACCACCGCACAATGGCTATCTGAACACGGAAAAGTAGCTTTGCCTTATCATGCGGGTTTAGCTAACCATGTTAAAGATAACAACCAACAACGCTTCCTCAGAGAAGACGGCATTATCATTGTTGCTACCATAGCCTTTGGTATGGGTATTGATAAGCCCGATGTTAGGTTTGTCGCGCATTTAAACTTACCTAAAAGTATCGAAGCCTACTATCAAGAGACCGGGCGTGCAGGCCGTGATGGCATGCCAGCAAATACTTGGTTAGCTTATGGTATGCAAGATGTCATTAAACTTAAGCAAATGAACAGTCAAAGCAATGGCAATGAACAGTTCAAGTTTATTACTCAACGAAAAATAGATGCTCTGCTAGGTTATTGCGAAGTGAGTGATTGTCGTCGACAAGTGCTACTACACTATTTCGGTGAAACGTTAGCACAGCCTTGTGGAAATTGTGATAATTGCTTGAATCCGCCAGTGACCTGGGATGGCACAGCTGCCGCTAGAAAAGCACTTTCTACCGTTTACAGAACAGGTCAAAGGTTTGGTGTTGGCCATCAAATTGATGTACTGCTCGGTAAAACAACCGCTAAAATTACTAACTTAAATCACCAGCTACTTTCTACTTTTGGTATTGGTAATGAGCATACAGCCGCTGAATGGCAAACGGTTTTCAGACAACTCATTTCAATGGGTTATTTAGCGGTTGAAATGGACTATGGCGCTTTAAAATTAACGGAAAAATCTCGACCGTTATTAAAAGGTGAATGTGCTATACAGCTTAAGGTACAAAAATATAGTAAAGCAAAACCGACGCGAAAATCGAAACAAGCTAACGATAGTCATTTATCTGCACAAGAAGAAGCCATATTTGAACAGCTTAAACAGCAGCGGGCATTATGGGCAAAAGAAAGAAATGTCCCATCATTTGTTGTTTTTCATGATGCTACCTTGATGGATATCGCCAAATTAAATCCCAAAAATGCAGAGCAGCTGTTAGACATTAATGGTATTGGTAAAACAAAGCTTGAGCTTTATGGGACAAAGATTATGGCGTTATTAAACTAGCCCAAATAGCACTATTATTGATATGGGAGCTGAGTTTTTAATTTAGTGTTTGGGTGCGTTACTTAAGTCAATGTTTAGCAGCATTGATCTAACATTACTAATGAAAGCTTACATTTAAGATAAGCGTTCATAATGTCGATACCTATGTTACTAGCTACTGCTGTTTTGTTGTATACCCAAAACACTTGGGTATATAAGCTCATACTTACTTAGCGATGTTGCCAACTTTAGTATGATTAAAACAGTTATGCTCGGGCTGAAAAAGCAATGACTTTAGGCAGTATTATCCTAAACTTACTTCCTTGTTCAAGCACACTAGTCATATCAATTGAGCCTTGCAGACTTTCTGTCATAATATTGCGGCTAATACTTAAGCCAAGCCCCGTATTACCTTCACTTCGATTAGTTGTAAAAAATGGGTCAAAAAGAGCCTCTATATTTTTTTGCTCGACCCCGACACCGTTGTCTTGAATAAAAACATGCACGTTATCATTTGCTTCATTAATTTTTACCGTGATGAGCTTATTATCATTAACAACATCTTTAGGAAAAGCATGAATTGAAGCATTAGTGATCAAATTAGATAACACTTGAGCTAATTTACTCGTGCATGTGGTGATAATAATGGGCTGCTCAGGTAGTTCTAACTTCACTGAAATTGATTTTTTATTTAACATCGGCATCAAACTATTGATCAATTCATGAATCCATGTCGAGAGCATAAACTCTCGAATATCATCAGTACTTCTATCGACCGCTACCTCTTTAAAACTGTGTACCAACTCAGCAGCCCGATGTAAATTAAAATTCATCGCTTTAACTGAAGATAAAATTGTCGTGAAACCAGCGCTTAAATCCTCTTTAAATAGGGTGCTATTATTTAATTTTTCATGCAACTTATAGGAAGTTTCTTCAACCACTGAAGCTCCCAAAATAGCAACGCCCAATGGCGAGTTAATTTCATGCGCCACTCCAGCAACGAGTAAACCCAATGCAGCCATTTTTTCTTTAGCAATAATTTCTTTTTGTGTTAGCTCTAACTGTTTCAGAGCTGTACTTAAAGAAGAAGTACGCTTCATCAGCTTCAAGAACAATATCCCATTTATCGTTAGCTGTGCTCGTGATAGCTTTAGTGAAACCCTGTAAGCCTGTGACCAAGAATTACGCATGACTCATATTAAATATACTCGCAATTTGCGTTAAAATACCTTTAAAAATTAACAAGGACAGTCACTCTAAATATTTAGAGTGACTGTCCTTTTTGCGTGGTTTATGGGTACTATTGCTTGCACTTCTTAAAAGGCTAAAGGGGAATAAAAAGGGTCAGAGCCGTTTTAAGTCTTAAAAAAAAGAATTACAAGACCCCAACTTTAAAAATTTCATTAGTTTTTATAGCGCTATGAAAAATAATTAATCTTTAGAAGTGTGCAATCATGCTGATAAAAACACCTTTAATTTCAGAGTCGCTAAATAAATCCTCTGAACTTTTAAATTCCATTTTCACGGTTCTATACCCGAAGGTCACGTTAAAATCTATCATCTGGCTGTCAATTAAATCGTACATTAAGCCAACTTGATAGTCAGAAATTGTACGGTCACCTTTCAATAAAAAATCACCTTGGGCAAATACACTGAGCCCGGTTAGCGGCAAGCCAATATTGGAGGCAATATAGAGCATAGGCTCAATATCGTTAGTTTTTATTTCATTTGTAAAAATATCGTTACGTGTAAATGTATAAGGGTTACCAAATATATCACTCCAATCATTAACCGTCGTAATATCCTCAGTAACCGTGATAGCACCATCAAAATTCCTGGCAGTTAAACCTAAGTCTAATGAAAAGGAACGATTATCTAATAATTGATAATATAACGTGTAATCGACATAACCGACATTGAAACGGGTCTCAACATCGCTATCAATACGAGTTTCATGAACGATTTGAGACGTACCTTCAGTGAAGCTGAACTCTTTCGTTGAATTAGTTTGGCTGCTGGTATCAAAATTAGTATACGAAATGCGTAAATTTGGTAGCAAAGGAAAAGGGTGCTCAACGGCAACAAAGAAACTACTTTGTTGTTCATTTTTATAGTTAAAATCAATTAGTGCACTTTCTTTACCAAACCCTCCAGTGAATTCACTTTGCCAGATTTGGCCGCCTAGATATAAACCTACAGTATCTGCTTGTACGCTAGCCGTAAAAAGTGCAGCAAGCGTTGCTACAAAAGCATTTTTAAACATCATACTATCATCCTTGTTTACGCATTGTGACTATATAAATGGGTTAGTATACGGTAAGCCAAATTAAGAAAATCTAGCACCTAAATAACAACTTTAAAATCAAATTATTATGGATCGACTGGTACAAATAAACTTCAGATTTTAATAATGAAGTAAAAAGAGAACCACCTATATTTTAGACGATCTTAACCAATATTAACTAAACACCTACCCTTTAATAAAAAATTTATAGATTAAAATCAATAAGATAAAAAACAAAATTTTTGTATTTCTTGGCTAGATGATTACTTCCGATTAGGCTCAAATAAATCATACTTTGGTAACTTAGCATCTAATTCTTCCCAGTTTGCTTTTGACGAAACAAAGTTATGAGAAATAGGTCGTTCAATAATATCAGAATCTAAAATTCCCAGTCTTATCCGGTAACGAGAGGGATCTTGTTCATTAGAACTATAAACAGGTGAACCGCAGCGAGCACAAAAGTGTCGATTTCTACCCGGTTTGAAAGAGAATTGACTTAAATTATCTTTACCTAATGTAATTTCAAAATCAGTCACATTGATGAATCCATTAGTTGCAAAGGCAGTTCCACTATTTTTTCTACATAAAGAACAATGGCAGTGAATAATATCGCTGATTTCACCTGTGATTTTTATTTCGATTTCACCACACAAACATTTTCCAATATACATAGTTCAATATTACTCCGGTTCTCTAATACTCTAAATAAGCATAAATTGAGCGTTGATATAACAAGCACAATACCCCTTTAAACGCTTGGATCAAAAAAGCCCACATCATTGTGGGCTTCAACTTAAATGATTGTCTTACATCATTTCAATTGCGATCGCCGTCGCTTCACCACCACCAATACATAACGATGCTAGGCCTTTACTTAAGCCTCTATTCTTCAAGGCGTGAATTAATGTCACCATAATACGTGCGCCACTAGCACCTAACGGATGACCTAGTGCACAAGCACCACCGTTAACATTCACTTTTTCAACATCTAAGTCTAATGCTTTAATACCTAACATAGTTACCATGGCAAAGGCTTCGTTGATTTCAAATAAATCAACGTCTGCTGCTGTCCAGTTAGCTTTCGCTAAAACTTTTTGCATAGCGCCTACTGGGGCGACGGTAAATTCTGCAGGTTTTTGCGAATTAGTTGCATGTGCAACAATTTTACAGAGTGGTGTTAAACCACGTTTTTTTGCTTCTGATAACTTCATCATAACTAATGCCGCGGCGCCATCAGAGATTGAGCTTGAGTTAGCGGCAGTAATAGTACCGTCTTTTTTAAAGGCTGGACGCAAGCTAGGAATTTTATCCGGACGTGCATTACCTGGCTGCTCATCAATATCGAAAACCGAATCACCACGACGAGATTTAATCGTTACTGGCGCTATCTCATTAACGAATGCACCACTAGCTATCGCGGCATTGGCACGTTCTAAAGAACGAATCGCGTAAGCATCCATATCTTCACGGCTAAATGCTGACTGATCAGCAGTTTCTTGTGCGAAACAACCCATGGCAACACCGTCATAAGCATTTTCAAGACCATCTGTCATCATATGATCAAGTACTTGACCGTGCCCCATTTTAATACCTGAACGCCCTTTAGGTAATAAATGCGGCGCATTGGTCATACTTTCCATGCCACCAGCAATAGCGATATCAATTGAACCTGCTAATAATGCATCATGTGCTTGCATTGCCGCTTTCATACCTGAGCCACAAACTTTATTAATTGTGGTACAAGCCGTAGAAAGATCTAAGTCGGCTTCTAATGCAGCTTGGCGTGCAGGTGCTTGCTTTAAGCCAGCAGGCAATACACAACCCATGATCACTTCATCTACTTGATCATTGGATAAATTTGCCGCTTGCATAGCACCACGAATAGCCGTGGCCCCTAAAGTGGTAGCACTAACTGCTGATAAACCGCCCATAAAACCACCCATAGGGGTACGTTTAGCAGCAACAATAACGATAGGATCTTGAGTTGACATAAGGCTCTCCGACAATGTGTTGTTCGACATAACTCGATATTTGTTAGATAAATGAAGACAAACATCGATAAGAATTGCGCAACAGATTACCCCATATTTTGCTTTACGCCAACGTAAACTTTATGGTTCTTTAGTCTTACAAGATAAATTTTTCGCTAAATTGACCACCATTCTTTACAGCAGCATAAGCAATTAACTCTTCACGTATGACTCAGTTATTTGAAAATGACATAACCTCGCACTGGCACTTTACGTTAACGTAAACTTATTGTAAGGTATCCAATAGATGAAAAAGCGAGTTAACTGTGAGTGATAACAATGAGCAATAAGAATCCAGTCACCTACTCTATTGGCGAATTAGCCCGAGAATTTGACATTACTACCCGCAGTATACGTTTTTATGAAGATCAAGGCTTGATACTGCCAACTCGTAAAGGTCAAACAAGAATTTATAACCAAAGAGACAGAGTTCGACTAAAGTTAATTCTGCGTGGTAAACGCTTAGGGTTTTCATTAGCAGAAACCGGTCGTTTGTTTGAACTTTATGATGCTGACAAATCAAGTGCGACACAATTGAAAACCATTATGGATTTAATTTCTACTAAGAAAAATGATTTAAATCAGCAACTAGAAGATATACAAGCGGTATTGATTGAGTTGACGGGCTTAGAAAAGAACTGTCAAAACGCATTGGCGTCTATCGATACATAAACAATGAATAAAAAATTAACAGCTAACGCATTGAAGTAAACGCGTTAACACGACCAATAATTATTAAAGGTACTACTATGATTTCTACTTTCTCATCAATGAATTTTAACTTAGGCGAAACGGTTGACATGATCCGCGATACCGTCAACGCATTTGCTCGTGACGAAATTGCGCCGCGTGCAGCACAAATAGATATTGATAATGAATTTCCTAACGACTTATGGCGCAAGTTTGGCGACTTAGGTTTATTAGGTATGACAGTAGATGAACAATATGGTGGTTCTGGTTTAGGTTACTTAGAGCATATGGTTGCTATGCAAGAAATTTCACGTGCATCTGCCTCTGTAGGCTTAAGTTACGGTGCTATGTCTAACCTATGTTTAAACCAGTTAAACAAAAATGGTAGCCATGAACAAAAAGCTAAATACTTACCAAAGCTTTGTACGGGCGAACATATTGGTGCATTGGCGATGTCTGAGCCAAATGCCGGTTCTGATGTTGTTAGCATGAAGCTTTCGGCTAAAAAACAGGGCGACAAATACATTCTTAATGGCAACAAAATGTGGATCACCAATGGTCCTGACGCCAACGTATTTATTATCTATGCCAAAACCGATACCAGTGCTGGCTCTAAAGGTATTACTGCCTTTATCGTTGAACGCGATTACCCTGGTTTTTCTCGTCATCAAAAACTCGACAAATTAGGGATGCGTGGCTCTAATACTTGTGAATTAGTTTTCCAAGATTGTGAAGTACCTGCCGCAAATATTTTAGGTGAAGAAGGCAAAGGTGTTCGCGTATTAATGTCTGGTTTAGATTACGAACGTTTAGTGCTAACCGGCGGTCCGTTAGGCATTATGGATGCCTGTATGGATTTAGTTGTGCCCTACATTCACGACAGAAAGCAATTTGGTCAAGCTATTGGCGAATTTCAATTAATTCAAGGTAAAGTTGCTGATATGTACACGCAAATGAATGCAGCAAAATCTTATGCTTATTTATGTGCCATGGCAGCCGATCGCGGTGAAACCACGCGTAAAGATGCCGCCGGTGTTATTTTATATTCAGCAGAACTTGCAACAAAAATGGCACTAGATGCGATTCAGTTACTTGGCGGTAACGGTTATATCAACGAATTTCCTGCGGGCCGTTTATTACGTGATGCTAAGTTATATGAAATTGGTGCCGGTACCTCAGAAATTCGTCGTATGCTGATAGGTCGTGAACTATTTAACGAATCAGTTTAATTTAACTTTCTCTCATTGCCAATGAGCGCGATTTCTTCGTCATAAATACACATAGGCAACTATGCTTAGTATTTTTTCCTTGAACGCGCGCCATTGGCTTCGAGAAAAGTCGAATGATTCAAAGGTAACGATCATAAAGATTACCCCCAGTGACTATTACTATTGAAAACGATTAACAACACGTAAGTAGTGCAATCGAACAATATCAATGTGCATTGTTAACTCAAAGACGCTAACGAAGTAAAAGTACAACAAACAGAAGGTTATACCGTGGCTAAGATAATATCGAAAATTAATCCCCGCAGCCCTGAGTTCATCGAAAATGCTGCTCATATGCAACTGCAAGTTGATGACTTAAAAGTTAAACTCGAAGAAATAAAGCTTGGTGGCGGTGAGCGCAGTCGCGAACGTCACTTATCGCGCGGCAAGTTACTGCCAAGAGATCGTGTTTATGCCCTACTCGACTCTGGCTCTGCATTTCTAGAGTTATCACAATTAGCCGCTTATGAGGTATATGACGATAACGTTCCTGCCGCCGGTATTATCACCGGTATTGGCCGCGTAGGTGGCCAAGAATGTATTATTGTTGCTAACGATGCGACCGTTAAAGGTGGTACTTATTATCCACTTACCGTTAAAAAGCATTTACGTGCCCAAACCATCGCGCAAGAAAACAACTTACCTTGTATCTACTTAGTTGATTCAGGCGGTGCCAATCTTCCGAATCAAGACGATGTTTTTCCTGATAGAGAACATTTTGGTCGTATTTTTTTCAATCAAGCCAATATGTCAGCGCAAAGCATTCCGCAAATAGCGGTTGTTATGGGCTCATGTACCGCAGGTGGCGCTTACGTTCCTGCCATGGCCGATGAATCAATTATTGTTAAAGAACAAGGCACTATCTTCCTTGCAGGCCCGCCATTAGTTAAAGCCGCGACCGGTGAAGTGGTGAGTGCTGAAGATTTAGGCGGCGCAGACGTACATTGTCGCACCTCTGGTGTGGCTGATCACATGGCACAAAATGATCACCATGCATTAGAAATTGCGCGTAGTGCGATTGGTAATTTAAATCGTCTTAAGCCAGTGCAAATGGCCATTAAAGCAGTGGCTGAGCCTACATATGCCACAGAAGAAGTTTACGGTATCGTACCAAAAGACGCTCGTCAGCCTTTCGATGTGCGTGAAATTATCGCTCGCGTGGTTGATGGCAGTGAATTCGACGAATTTAAAGCCTTATACGGCACAACTTTAGTCTGTGGTTTTGCACATATCTACGGTTACCCTGTCGGTATTGTTGCTAACAATGGGATATTATTCGGTGAATCAGCGCAAAAAGGCGCTCATTTTATCGAACTTTGTGCACAACGAAAAATTCCACTGGTATTTTTACAAAACATCACCGGTTTTATGGTCGGTCAACAATATGAAGCCGGTGGTATCGCAAAACACGGCGCTAAAATGGTCACTGCGGTTGCCACCGCACAAGTACCAAAATTCACTATTTTAATTGGTGGTAGCTTTGGTGCCGGTAACTACGGCATGTGTGGTCGAGCTTATGATCCTCGCTTCTTATTTATGTGGCCAAATTCACGTATCTCTGTGATGGGTGGCGAACAAGCCGCCGGCGTATTAGCACAAGTAAAACGTGACCAAAAAGAAAAACGTGGTGAGCAATGGAGCGAGCAAGAAGAAGCTGACTTTAAACAACCGATTATTGATGACTACGAACATCAAGGTCACCCTTATTATGCTTCAGCCCGTTTATGGGATGATGGCGTAATTGACCCCGCAGATACACGTCAAGTGCTTGGCTTAGCTATTTCGGCATCATTAAACAAACCGATTGAAGAGACCAAGTTTGGTCTGTTTAGAATGTAGAGGTAAGTTGACGATGTTTACACCCAGACATATAAAAAGTCCAAGCGAAAAAGTCTTGTTTGATGTTGATAGTAACGGCGTAGCAACCGTTACCATGAACAACCCTGATAAGCATAATGCCTTTGATGACACGATTATTGCTGCCTTAAGTCAGCTATTTAATGATATTGCTCAATGTGATGACATCAAGGTGATGGTGCTTGCGTCAACCGGAAAAAGCTTCTCTGCTGGTGCTGATTTAGGCTGGATGAAGCGTATGGCCTCTTATTCTTATCAAGAGAATTTATCTGATGCAAACGCGCTCGCCCAAATGTTAAAAAATCTTAACTTTTTACCACAACCTACCATAGCCAAAGTACAAGGTGCAGCGTTTGGTGGTGCAGTCGGTTTAGCCAGTTGTTGTGACATTGTATTGGCCAGCGAAAAAGCTAGCTTTTGTTTAAGTGAAGTTAAATTAGGGTTAATTCCAGCCACCATTAGCCCGTATGTAGTGAATGCCATTGGTCAAAAAGCCAGTCGACGTTATTTCCAAACTGCTGAGCGATTCTTTGCTGATAAAGCCCAACAGTTAGGGTTAGTTGACGAAATACTACCAGTGGCAGACTTGGACGCTGCAGTGGAGAAAATGACACAAACATTACTCGCAAATGGCCCGTTAGCGGTGCGCCAAGCTAAGCAATTAGCACTTGATGTCGCTTATCAAGATATCGATGAAACACTGATTGATATGACCAGTGAACGTATTGCGGCAATCCGCGTATCAAGCGAAGGTCAAGAAGGCTTAACGGCATTTTTCGAGAAACGCCAACCTACTTGGCAAGCTGCATTAACGCCACAAAACGTTTCACAAAAAAAATTATTAAATAAAGGCGAAGGATAAACTCATGTTTACTAAAATACTAATTGCCAACCGCGGCGAAATTGCTTGTCGTGTTATTAAAACGGCTCGTAAAATGGGCATTTTAACTGTCGCTGTTTATTCTGATGCTGATGCTGACGCTTTACATGTCAATATGGCTGATGAAGCTATTCATATTGGCGGCTCGCCTTCTCGTGAAAGTTACTTGTTATCTGAAAAAGTCATCGAAGCGGCTAAACGTACAGGCGCACAGGCTATTCATCCAGGTTACGGTTTTCTTTCAGAAAATGCCGGTTTCTGTCGCATGTGTGCGGCTGAAGGTATTACCTTTATTGGTCCTCCAGTTGCCGCAATTGAAGCCATGGGCTCAAAATCTGCTGCTAAGAACATAATGGAAGCTGCTCAAGTACCCCTTGTGCCTGGCTACCACGGTGATGACCAATCAGAAGCCGTTATTAAAAAAGCTGCTGACGATATGGGTTACCCAGTTTTACTAAAAGCGACCGCTGGTGGCGGTGGTAAAGGTATGCGTCAAGTATGGAGTGAGGATGAATTTTCGGAAGGCTTCGCTGCGGCTAAACGTGAAGCTAAATCTTCATTCGGCGACGATACTATGTTGGTTGAAAAGTACTTAACACAACCACGCCATGTTGAAATTCAAGTATTTTGCGATAATCACCAAAATGCCGTTTACCTTTTTGAGCGCGATTGTTCTGTACAACGCCGTCATCAAAAGGTAATTGAAGAAGCTCCAGCCTTTAGCATGAGTGAAGAACTTCGCGCTAAAATGGGTGAGTCCGCGATAAAATCTGCTCAAGCCATTGGTTATCAAGGTGCAGGTACGGTTGAATTTTTACTTGATATTGACGGCTCATTTTACTTTATGGAAATGAACACCCGTCTACAAGTAGAACACCCTGTTACTGAATTAATTACTGGCCAAGACTTGGTTGAATGGCAACTACGCGTAGCTGCTGGTGAAGTTTTACCTAAAGCACAACATGAACTAAAAATTACTGGTCATGCGTTTGAAGCTCGCATTTATGCTGAAGACCCAAATAATGACTTTTTACCTGCAACCGGTACCTTAGATTTCTTACAACCGCCGGTAGAAAGTGAGTTTGTTCGTGTTGATACTGGTGTTCGCCAAGGCGACGAAGTGAGCGTGTTTTACGATCCGATGATTGCTAAGTTAATTGTTTGGGATGAAAACCGTGAAAAAGCTTTGCAGCGCATGGCAAAAGCGTTATCTGAATATCGTATCAGTGGTGTTACCACCAACATTGATTTTCTCTACAACTTGGCGACCTCGGCGCCGTTTGTTAACGCCGATATCGACACCGGTTTTATTGAGAAAAACCAAGCGATTATTTTCCATGAAAGTGAACAAGTGTTAGCTGGCGAGTTACCAATGGCAGCATTATATTTAGTATTGTCGCAAGCACATCAAGCACAGCTTAACGCGGCGAAAAATAATGACCCGTTTTCACCTTGGAACATGACTAATGCTTGGCGCTTAAACGAGGCCAGCATTCATCATATGGTATTGGCGCATAATGGCAGCGAATATCCAATTATTGTCGAGCAAAAGCGTCAAGGTAGCGGCAGTTACTATTTGATCACTGTTGATGGACAAACGGTAGATTGCCAAGGTCGCATCGATAAAGATACCTTATATGTCAGCATTGACGGTTACCGCAGTCATGCAACCATCGCAAAAAATGGCACACAAATTAGCCTTTATCATCAAAATGGTGTTTTTAACTTCACGCATATTTTACCTGATTGTGGTGACAACAGTAGCGATGATAATCATGGCGGTTTAGTCGCACCAATGAACGGCACTATGGTCGCGGTATTAGTCAAGGCAGGCGATACCGTCACTGCAGATCAACCGCTGATGATCATGGAAGCGATGAAAATGGAGCACACTATTCGTGCGCCAAGTAATGGCGTTGTCGATACAATTTACTATAACGAAGGTGATATGGTTGACGGTGGTGCTGAATTAATTGCCTTTAGTGCCGAGGAAGCATAATGACTAACCTAGCAAACTCTTTATTGCCTACTCAGGTAAAAATTGTTGAAGTAGGACCACGGGATGGCCTGCAAAACGAGAAAGTACAGATTAGTGCTGAAGACAAAATAGCTTTAATTGAGCAGCTGGCTGATGCTGGTGTCAACTATATTGAAAGCGGTAGCTTTGTTTCACCTAAATGGGTGCCACAAATGGCTACGTCTAGCGATGTTTTCAATGGTATTAAACGCAAAGAAGGTGTTACGTACGCAGCATTAACTCCTAATATGAAAGGCTTTGAGGCGGCAATGGCAGTTAATGTCAATGAAGTTGCAATTTTTGGCGCCGCATCCGAAGCTTTCAGTCAGAAAAATATTAATTGTTCAATCGAAGAAAGCTTACAACGCTTTGAACCGATAATGCAGGCAGCAAAAGCAGCAAACATTCGGGTACGCGGTTATGTTTCATGCGTTGTTGGTTGTCCATATGATGGTTTTATTGAACCTGAGCAAGTGGCTATGGTTGCAGAGAAACTCTACAACATGGGCTGTTACGAAATATCGTTAGGTGACACGATTGGTGTTGGCACTCCGACGAGCGTAGCTAAAATGATCCAAGCGGTAAACACACGTGTGCCGATGAATAAATTAGCGGTACACTTTCACGATACGTATGGCCAAGCGTTAACAAACATTTACACGGCATTACAAGCCGGTGTTATGGTGGTCGATAGTGCTATTGCAGGTTTAGGTGGATGCCCATATGCTAAAGGTGCATCAGGTAATGTTGCCACCGAAGACGTTTTATATCTGCTTAATGGTTTAGGTATAGATACCGGTATTGATTTTGACAAGCTATTGGCCGCAGGTTGGTTTATTAGTGACAAATTGGGTAAAGCGCCAGTATCGAAAGTGTCAACGGCATACCGTGCTAAATAGATTAAATTAAAAACGGAGCTTAGCGATATCGCTAAGCTCTGATATAAAAACATAAGTAAAAATAAAAGTAGCTATTAAAGTAGCGCTAAAAGTAACAATAAAAACTTATCAATGAGGAATAAACAATGGCAGGATTTGACAAGGTAGTGTCAAGCTATGAAGAAGCGATGGCGGGTCTTGAAGACAATATGACGGTAATTGCTGGTGGTTTTGGATTATGTGGCATTCCAGAAAACTTAATTAGTGAAATTAAACGTAAAGGCACTAAAGGCTTAACTGTAGTTTCAAATAACTGTGGCGTTGATGATTTCGGCCTAGGTATTCTACTTCCTGATCGTCAAATCAAAAAAATCATTGCCTCGTATGTTGGCGAAAATGCAGAATTCGAACGTCAAATGATGAACGGTGAACTTGAAGTTGAATTAACCCCTCAAGGTACATTAGCCGAAAAAATGCGTGCTGGTGGTGCTGGAATTCCTGCTTTCTATACTGCCACAGGTTACGGCACCCCCGTTGCTGAAGGTAAAGAAGAGCGTGAATTCGATGGTAGACATTACATTTTAGAGCCAGCAATTAAAGGCGACTTTGCCATTGTCAAAGCATGGAAAGCCGACCGTTACGGTAATTTAGTGTTTAGAAAAACGGCGCGTAACTTTAACCCGTTAGCTGCAACGGCCGGTAAAATTACCGTGGTAGAAGTCGAAGAAATTGTTGAGCCAGGTGAGTTAGACCCTGATCACATTCATACCCCGGGTATTTATGTAAACCGCTTAATTTTAGGCACATTTGAAAAACGCATTGAGCAGCGCACTGTTCGCAGCGACGCATAGGCAAAAGGAGTAATTTATGGCTTTATCAAGAGAACAACTAGCACAACGCGTTGCACAAGAACTGCAAGATGGTTACTACGTTAATTTAGGTATCGGTATTCCAACCTTAGTAGCGAATTACGTGCCTAAAGGTATGGAAGTGATGTTGCAATCAGAAAATGGCCTGCTCGGCATGGGACAATTCCCTACTGAAGCTGAAATTGATGCTGACTTAATCAACGCTGGCAAACAAACCGTTACAATGGCAACTGGCGCGTCAATTTTTGACTCAGCTGAGTCTTTTGCCATGATCCGTGGCGGTCATGTTGATTTAACGGTATTAGGTGCTTTTGAAGTCGATGTTAACGGTAACATTGCATCATATATGATCCCGGGTAAGCTCATTAAAGGCATGGGCGGAGCCATGGATTTAGTGGCCGGTGCTGATAATATTATCGTGACCATGACCCATGCATCTAAACACGGTGTCTCTAAGTTACTCAGTGATTGCACTTTACCTTTAACTGGCAAAGGCTGCATTAAAAAAGTATTAACTGATTTGGCCTTTATCGAAATCAAAAACGGTAAATTTTACTTACTCGAACGTGCTCCAGGTGTATCGGTAGAAGAAATTATAGCATTAACAGAAGGTGAATTAGTTATTGAAGGTGAAATACCAGAAATGACCTTCTAAATTTTTCCAAGTTTTTAAGTGATATAATTAACTTAAGGGGCCCAGCCCCTTTTTGTCATTTATATTTTACATCCCTGCCACTATCACCTTTTAAATGACTTATGGGCACCCCAAACAAAACCGGTAACACATCAATCAAACCATTGTTTTTTAATGCTTTTATTTACAGTTCTTGTCTCTGTATTTTACGTTTAATCACAAATGGGTTGCAATTTACCACAGTTTTGGTAATACTGGAATTGACAAAGAAAAGGCAAGACACGCGAAAACGTGTTACGCAAAACCACCGGTCTAAGGGTTTATATACTACTATATTTATCTATGACAGCGGAGTTACCGTGTTATTAGGTACATCCTGTGGTTTTTTCTTTTACTAACTCTAATTGCATTATAAAAGGTTATTAAAATGAAAAAATTATTACTAGTTACTACCATTACTGCTTTAACTATGACGTCTATTGTAACCGCGCCGAAAGCGCAAGCCGCTGACATTGCACAAAGTGTATGTGAGTATGTTGCCGCTGACGACAAGAAGCGTATGCGTTCATTCTTAAAGTCGAATAAATTAAAAATTCGTAATATCTTTGATGGTATTCAGTGTAATGGGCAAAACTTGTTAGAATTTGCTGCTACTAGAGGTTCAATTGAAACCGGCTCTTTGATGATTAGTAAATTACCAAAGAAAACCGTTTCAGCTAACTTGGCACTTATTCAAAATGGATCGCAACCATTAATCGACGCTGCAAACGAACGCGTTAGCAGCTAGAACTTTATTTTCCAGTAGGCGTTTATACTTAGTGTAAGTTCAATGTTTTACTAGTTAATAATTCTTATGTCATTAAAAAGGCCAGCATTAGCTGGCCTTTTTTTCTCACTATTTACTATAACAACCAAAATTTTTTCATTTCAACTAGCTACCCTATCGAAAACTGATTAAAATCACGCCCAACAACAAAAATTTAATCCACTTGGTTCACTTAATGACAAATAAACGCAGCTATATTAACAGTAATAATGCCCTCGTATTAACTGGTGGTGGCGCGCGCGCAGCCTATCAGGTCGGGGTTTTATCTGCGATAGCTAAGTTTATGCCACGTAACCACGGTGTGCCTTTTCCCATTATTTGTGGTACTTCAGCTGGCGCTATCAACTCAACCGCACTAGCTTGTTATGCTTCATGTTTTCAATTGGCGGTTAAAAAATTAGAATGGGTATGGAAAAACCTCGACCCTGGCCGTATTTATCACAGTGATGCCATACGTGTATCTAGCCATTTGATTGCGGGCTTACTCGGCGGTTTTCAAGCCGATTATGCGAATAAGAGTGCGAGAAGTTTATTAAACAATGCGCCACTTAAACAACTATTAGAGACTGTAGTCGATTTTAATCGCATCGATACCAATATTCGGCGCGGCTACCTATCCGCAGTATCCGTAACAGCTTCAAGCTATACCAGTGGCGACTCTATTAGTTTCTTTCAATCTGAGGAGTCTATTTCCCCTTGGTTTAGATCTAAGCGTCGTGGTGAGCCAACACAGCTAAATAGTCAACATCTAATGGCATCAGCGGCTATTCCGTTAGTGTTTCCGTCGGTAAAAATAAGACGTAACCACTTAGGTGATGGCTCTGTTCATCAGTTATCTCCTTTAAGTCCTGCGATTCATTTAGGAGCGGAAAAAATATTTATTGTCGGTGTTGAGCAACCTAAAGATCCTATTCATGCAGTAGAAAACAATCCTCATCCCCCGACAACAGCCTCCATTGCTGGCCATTTACTGGATTCGGTTTTCTCTGATACCTTACAAAGTGATATTGAACGTATGGAGCGAGTTAATCATACCTTATCGTTAATTCCTGATGAGAATAAAAAAAATACCACAGGTTTAAAAAATATCGATTCTTATTTGCTCAACCCCAGTCACAACTTTAATAGCATTGCCGTTAAGTATTATGACAGATTACCACTGCCAATCCGATTACTTCTCCGTGGTATTGGTATTAGTAATGATGCCGAATCGAGTTTACTGAGCTATTTACTGTTTGAAAAAAATTACTGTAAAGAATTGATAAACCTTGGCTTCAATGATGCACTTGAGCAAGAAAATAAAATCCGTCAATTTCTCGATATCTGAGTTACATCAGGAAAAGGTCAATTAGCGCGCTGATTACCTCTTCGACCTGATAATATAAAAAATACTGTTCTGATTGTATAGATATTAATGGCCTTCTTGCACAAAACGCTCTGCGCGCTCTACTCGTCTTGGCTTACCACGTACAATCAAGGTGTCTTGTGGTTTTAGGATAGTACTACTGTCAGGCTCTTCAGTTTCAATATCATCTCGTCTTAATGCGACAACAACGACTCGGCGTTCATCAAGTTTTAATGAGCCAATTGAATAACCATTAGCAAAAGATTGCTCTGATAAAATAATAGCATGAGCAAATTCAATACGGTCAATAGCTTCAGGACTCATATCGGTATGTTCACCTTGAAAAAAGCCATGTAAATGATTGTAGTGATTTTTTCGCTCTTTTTGCACACGGCGAACTATTCTCGAAAAAGGCACCCCGGTTAACGACAATACTTGCGATACAAGCATTAAACTCCCTTCTAAGCTCTCAGGCACTACTTCATTGGCACCTGCAGCATGCAACTCGTCTAACTGATCATCATTACGCGTCCTAACTAAAATAGGCACATCTGGGGATAAAGAGCGTACCTTCTGAATAACATCAAGTGACTGCTTATCTTCGCCGAAAGCAATGACCACGAGTTTCGCTTGTGATAAATGCGCTGCATGAAGCAACTCTGCTTGCCGTGATGAGCCAAAAAGTACATTTTCACCGGCTTCGCGTGCTTTAGTTGTTCGTAATGGGTCGATATCGATAGCGACAAAATCGATTGACTCTTGTTTTAAAAATCGACTGACAGTTTGGCCAATCCGGCCAAAACCACAAATAATAACGTGATCACTTAATGATGTGCTGTTCGGTAACTGATCGAGACCTTGGGTATCGATAATTTCTTCTCGGCTAAGCCACAAGCCCCAGCTGCGGGCATGACTAATCATATAAGGCGTTATCGCCATACTCAGTACGCCAGTTCCCAACAGGATTGACGCCGTAGTCTCAGGTAAAATTTCAACTTGGCTAGCTAAAGCAATAAGTACAAAACCAAACTCACCCATTTGCGCTAACATAATACCTGCAGCCCAAGCATCTTTGGGTGACTCTCCGGCTCGCTTCGCCAACAACGTGATAACCAATACTTTCACGACCATAAAACATACTAGTAAAGAAATAATTATCAAAGGCGATGAAAACACCACTCCAATATTAAGCTTCATACCAACAGTAACAAAAAACAAACCCAATAAAATATCTCGATAGGGCCTAATATCGGCTTCAAGCTGATGCTTATACTGGCTTTCACCCAACATCATACCGGCTAAAAAGGCACCTAATGCCATCGAAAGGCCAAACCATTGTGTTAACGCTGACGCCACTAAAGTTACTAATAATGTTGTTAAAACAAATAGTTCATCAGTTCTCACTTGTGCCACTAAGTTAAATAACCTAGGTAATAGCCATTTACCTGCCAGTAGTAAAAGTGAAACAACAAACACCCCTTTCACCAAAGCAAAGAGCAGCGCTAAAATAAAAGATGAATCTCCGCCTTGGGCAAGTAAAGGGATAACGATTAATAGTGGTACTACCGCAACATCTTGAAATAACAAGACCGCAACAGAGAGCTGGCCGGATTTTTTCTTCATGCCGCCACTTTCACTGAGTTGCCGTATAACAATGGCGGTAGAAGAAAGTGCCAAAATGCCACCAATAGTTATTGCTGCAGCAAAGCTCTGCCCTAATAACATCGCAACGAGCATAAAAAGCACGAGGGAAATACCGACTTGTAAACTGCCGACGGTAACCACTAAATGCCGCATTGCCACAAGCTTAGGCAATGAAAATTCAAGTCCGAGGGTGAAAAGTAAAAAAACAATACCCAGTTCAGCAAAATGATCATAATCCACATGCTCTTGAGCTAAAGCTAAGCCATGCTCGCCCACTAACACTCCTGCCACTAAATAAGCCAATATCGCTGGCAATTGCAAACGACGGAAAAGCCAAACAATTAAAACGGCACTGGACAATATAGCGAGTAATTCAAGATGACTTGTCACATGTGTTCCTTACAAGATGGTAAAACGGGTAATTACAGACGATGATTAGCTAATACGCTTATTAAGAAATAAACGGAGTCACTTTAAGTGTAGCCTTGCAGTAGCCGTCTTGTCTAAATTATTTTCCTTAACTAGTAGAAAAACATACTTAAAAACGGTTACTTAACAAATATCTACTTACGGCTTATGTAACTAAAAAAACAACGTAACGAGACGAATATTAGTCGAAAAATAACTTTTTATTAAAATCATCCATAAAAACCTTATTAATTAGTCGACTAGGTATGCTTTTTGCTTTAGGTAAACCAAGAAAGCTTTAACGTCAAAATAGCTAGGAAAAAATCATGCGAACTGTCAATGTTGTTAACCATCCTAACTCCAAATTCAATGCCTTTACATTATTTCAACATAATGAGCAGCAAAGCCAGCGTAATCTAGCCTTGCTCGAACAATTACAAACAACATTAGAGGTAAAAAAACTGATCGATATTTTTGCAATTGAAGTAGCAAAGTATCTTGATTTTACTGGTATTTATTTTAAACATACCGATGTAAGCGCTACGGCTCGCGGTAGTCGACAGGCAAAAGCTGAACGTCAATTTGAATTAAAACTTAATGGACATTTTTTTGGCATGCTCACCTATGCTGTCAATATGCCGATAAGTATTACTAACTATGAAATACTCAATGAACTGCATCAACTACTGATTAACCCGCTAAACAATGCGGTTAAGTATCATCAAGCGATGCAACTAGCCATGCAAGACGGCTTAACACAGTTAGGTAACCGTCGAAGTTTTGACGAACAAATTAAACGCACTATGGCTCAAGCAGCGCGTCGACATTCGCGTGTTGGCTTAATTCTTTGCGATTTGAATAAGTTTAAAGCCATTAACGATTCTTTTGGTCACATTATCGGCGATAACGTTCTAGTACATTTTGCCCAGGCATTACGTCAAAGTGTCCGAGACACTGACTGTATTTTTCGCTTTGGTGGCGATGAGTTCGCTATTATTATTGCCGATGCTTCTCAACAATCATTAACGGTAATAGAGCAGCGAATTTATCAAGCAATGGCACATGATGCATTATTAGCAAAATATAACGTTACCAGTAGCTTAGGCTTAGCATTTATGAATAAAGCTGACAATGCGATAAGTTTTTTTGAACGTGCAGACACGGCACTATATTCACAAAAAATGAACATTCCACGCAAGTTGAGCGTCGTTTCACAACACTCCAGTTAAAGTGCTGACTTTAGAAGTCACGTAACGCTCGTGATTTCTCAGCAGGTGTAGCGGCAATGTACAAGCGGCAAACTCTTACCGCTTGGGCAAATTTTTCTTGACCAATTTTTGCCAATATTTGACGTAAAAACATTGCATCTAGGCGAAAGTTCTCACTGTAAGATTCAATAGCCTCTTCAATACTCGGGTAAGCAACACCGTCAAAAGTGAAACTATCACTGATATTGTCTTTTTCGATCTCAATACCGTCTAATACCAGTGGCCAACCACAGAAATTCACCCGCCCTTTTGCCACTTCGTACATAAACCAAGCACTTTTTTGAAAGCCTGAGAAACTGCCGCCCTCAAAACCCGAGTTAGCGAGTTCTTCGCGTGTCCAATTTAAGCCAATCGCTAAATCTTTTTTGTATTTTTTCATCAGATATTTTTTGACATGTTGCTCTACTTGCCAAATATTTCTAACTTTAGCTTTAAGCGCAGCATCAGAGCATTCGCTACAGCTTGGTACTGTTAACTTTTGGTGTGGGCAATCAAAAATGAGATGTTCTTGGTGTGGAAAGGTGAAATGACTCGCTGCTGGCTCAGCACAGAACCAGCATTGATGCCTATTTCCAAAAGGTACTTCTATAAAACTATCGTATTCAGACATTATGAATTATTTTTTTGAACTTAATAGCACTAGAGTCAAACGTAATTAACGTCTTTTTCCAACACTGTTATTTTTTTGCTTTTGAGACTTAGCTCGACGTTTTGCCGCTGGCGTTGCGCTTTCTTTTTTACGCGCTAACAGTTGGTTTTTCTCTTGCGTCGCTTTATAGCGACTTTTCTTCAATGGCGCATCTTCTTTCGCGTCATATTGTCCAGGCAAGGCTCGGTCTAATTCATAACCAGGGACAATAATGCGCTCAAATTTACGCTCAATCAGTGCTTCTATATTATCAAGGAATTGCTCATCTTTCGGGCTTACCAATGATATAGCCGTGCCTGACTTACCCGCACGACCCGTACGACCAATACGGTGAACATAATCTTCTGCCAGAAAGGGTAAATGAAAGTTAACTACATAAGGTAAGTTGGCAATATCAAGTCCACGGGCAGCAACATCGGTAGCAACTAAAACTCGAACACTACCATCAACAAATTGCTCTAGCGCTTTATTACGCGCACCTTGAGTTTTATCACCATGACATAAAGCGGTTTTTATACCATCAAGCTTTAATTCTTTTGCTAAAATATTAGCGCTTTCTTTAGTGCCGGCAAAAACTAATACTTGTTGCCAATTATTAACACCGATCAGCTCAGACAATAATTCTGCCTTACGCGTTTCAGACACCCAATATACGGATTGTTTTACTTTACCCGATGTCGAGTTTTGACGTGCTACCTCGATTGTTTTTGGCGTTTTAAGTATTTTTTTAGCTAAGGTTTTAACTTTATTGGAGAATGTTGCCGAGAACATTAAGGTTTGATGCTTCGCCTTGATCATGGCAACAACACGCTCAATATCGTTATAAAATCCCATATCAAGCATACGATCGGCTTCATCTAGCACCAAATACTGTACTTGCGATAAATCTAAATTACGTTGTTCAAGATGCTCAATTAAACGTCCTGGTGTTGCTACTAAAACATCAACTCCAGCTTTCAGCATTTTTGTTTGTGGTGGCATATTAACACCGCCAAAAACAACTCCAGAGCGCAAAGGTAAAAACTCACTATAAGTTTTTACATTCTCAGCAACTTGCGCTGCTAGCTCACGTGTTGGCGTTAAAATTAATGCTTTAACCGTCGTGGTAGTATCAAAACCATCGGCATTAGGTTTAACTTTTTTAGCTAAACCATCAAGGATCGGTAAAGTAAATGCCGCAGTTTTACCCGTACCGGTTTGTGCACTTGCTAAAACATCGACGCCGGTACGAATAACTGGAATGGCTTGTTGTTGAATCGGCGTTAAATTTTTATAACCGCATGCTTTTACCGCTTTTAGTAAACTAGCCGATAAACCTATTGCATCCACACTCATCACATCACCATTTCTGTATTATCGTAAACAACGCATTAAGCCAAATAGCTGAGCGCCAAAATATTAAGGCGCGGATTATAGCAGCTTTGTTGTCAGTTGTTGCTATTAAATATTAGCCTAATAATTCAATACGCTGTTTAGTATCAATTCATAGACTGACCAGGATGTGTGCTAAATCACCAAGCTATTTTTTCTGCCAAATCCCTTTGGTCAAATTAAACGCTTGCTGCTCTTTTTCATCAGGTTGATAGGTAGGTAACAAACCTTTATCTTGCTGCTGATGGTAGTCTTTAGTTATTTTTACCACCACACCAGAAAGCATGAATAATGCACTGACATTAACAATCGTCATTAAGCCTGTCGATAAATCAGCTAACGCAATCACTTCCGGTAAAGTCGCTACCGAACCAAATACCAACATTAATAAAAAGCCAATACGCAGAAACCATCGCCCTTGCATATTATCCAATTTTAAATACTTTAAATTGTTATCTGCATAAGCATAATTCGCCACGATTGAGGTAAAAGCGAATAACAATATCGCCAGAGTAATAAAATCACTGCCCCAAGCCCCAACTTGATAAGCCAGTGCTTGTTGCGTTAATTGAATACCTTGTGCTTGGCTGCCGGTATCTTTAAAGAGTAAGATCAAAATAGCTGTACAAGAACAAATAACAATAGTATCAAAAAATACCGCTAACATTTGAATGTAACCCTGAGATACCGGGTGCGGAGGAAAAGGCTCAGCGGCGGCAGCGGCATTGGGAGAACTGCCCATTCCCGCTTCGTTAGAATATAATCCACGTTTAATGCCTTGCACAATGGCCGCACCAACTAAACCACTACCCGCTTCTTTTAAGCCAAATGCCGAGGCAAATATATCATTAATTACCATAGGTACTTTTTCAATATTGAGCCAAATAACCACTAAACAAACAACGATGTAAAGTAGCCCCATAAAAGGAACTGTTAGCTCAGCAAAACGGGCAATATTTTTTAGCCCACCTAAAACAATAAAAGCCGCAGCAATCGTAATAACAATGCCAGTATAAAAGGGCTCAAAACCATACGAGCCATTAAATGCACTGGTAATCGAATTCGCTTGTACCGCACTAAAAACAAAGCCATAACCAAAAAACAAGCATAATGAAAATGTCACGGCGAGTTTTTTGTTTTTCAAACCTTTGCTCATATAGTAAGCCGGACCACCACGGAAGTTGCCATTACTATCACGCTCTTTATAAAGTTGCCCTAAAGCACTTTCGGCAAAGGCTGTTGCCATGCCGACTAAGGCAATTAGCCACATCCAAAAAACCGCCCCCGCACCACCTAACGAGATAGCAACCGCCACCCCCATTAAATTACCGGTACCAACACGCGCCGCCAACGACGTACACAAGGCTTGAAAAGAAGAGATACCATGAGTCGAACTTTTTCGGCTGGACTTTAAAATGGTAAACATGTGAAAGAAGCGTCTAATTTGCAGCCCTTTCAAGCGAATAGTAAACCATATACCACAAGCAGTAAGCAGGTAAATTAAAATACTGCCCCATAAATAACCGTTAATAGTGCCAACCCATAACTCTATAATACTGGGCTCAATTACACTGGCTTCTACCACATTTTTCTCCGAATGATTAATTGTTAGTTATAACTCAGCTCGTTTTTCAAATAACTTAAACTACACCAAACTTAACGCCTAGCAAAATCACCCTTGTGATTAATAAAATAGTCGTATTGAATATGGACGTAAGTTAAACAGCTATATGTGCTTTATAAACACTGACCAAATAAATAACGTCTCAAGTTAAAATAACTTATGACGCAACTGAGGTTAACTAAATAATTTTGATGTTGAACAGCTTAACAAAATTGGTGAGCAGATAAATAACTTTATCTGCTGCCAAAGAAAATAAAATTGCTAGTAAGTTAACTCACAATAAAAAATCAGAAAAAATCATATTTCGAACAAAAAAAATGCCGATAATCATTATCGGCATTTTAAGTTTAGGCTAGCCTACTAGAGCGCTTTAAATATCTCTTCAACAGAATCTTTAGCATCACCGAATAACATTTGCGTGTTATCTTTGAAAAACAATGGGTTTTGCACACCAGCATACCCTGTTGCCATCGAGCGTTTAAACACCACAACATTTTTTGCCTTCCATACTTCTAATACCGGCATACCCGCAATTGGGCTAGTGGGATCTTCAGCCGCCGCAGGGTTAACCGTATCATTCGCACCAATGACCAATACCACATCAGTTTCAGGAAAGTCATCGTTGATTTCTTCCATGCCTAAAACAATATCATAAGGCACTTTTGCCTCCGCTAATAGCACGTTCATGTGACCTGGTAATCGACCCGCAACAGGATGAATAGCAAAACGTACATCTACACCTTTATCTTTTAAGGTTTGTGTCAATTTATAAACGGGGTACTGAGCTTGTGCTACGGCCATGCCGTAACCCGGCGTAATAATCACTGATTTGGCGCCATTTAACATATCAGCCACGGCTTCTGCGTTAATTTCAACGTGATCACCATAATCTGTATCTGTATCGATCACCACGTCAGTACCGAAACCACCAGCAATGACGCTAATAAACGAGCGGTTCATCGCCTTACACATAATGTAGGAAAGAATCGCTCCTGATGAGCCAACTAATGCACCGGTAACAATTAATAAGTCATTATTTAGCATAAAGCCTGCAGCAGCTGCAGCCCAGCCCGAGTAGGAATTGAGCATAGAAACAACCACCGGCATATCAGCACCGCCAATTGATGCCACTAAGTGCCAGCCAAAAACAAAGGCAATTAAGGCCATTAAATAAAGCAGACTATCTCCGCCACCTTGCTGCACAAACAGCACCATCAAGACGAATGATATAACACCGGCGGCTAAATTTAGTTTATGGCGATGAGGAAGCATTAACGCGGCTGAATTAATAATGCCCCGTAACTTACCAAAGGCAACAATCGAGCCGGTAAAGGTTACCGCACCAATAAACACGCCAAGAAACACTTCCACTAAATGGATATTAGTCGCCATTTGTTGACTGTCGGTAAAGTTAGCCATCGCTGAATGATCCATCTCAAAATAGCTATTAAACCCCACCAATACCGCAGCTAAACCAACAAAACTGTGCAAAATAGCCACTAATTCTGGCATTTGTGTCATTTCAACTTTTTTCGCCAATTGTAGGCCAATAGCTGCACCAATGAGCATAGTCACTAAAATTATCCAAACATTGTCGACACGCGGATCAGCAATGGTGGCAATAAGCGCGATAGTCATACCGACAATACCGTACCAATTACCGGTTTCTGCTGTTTGCTGCTTGCTCAAGCCCGACAAACTAAAAATAAACAATAACGCGGCTAAAATATAAGCTGCACTGATTAAACCTTGAGAAAATTCCATTACATCGCCCTTATTTTCTAAACATTTTTAACATACGTTTAGTGACCACAAAGCCACCAACAATATTGATTGTCGCGATAAGTATCGCGACACCGGCGAGCACTTGAATTAACGGGTTACTATTGCCAACTTGCAAAACGGCACCAACCACGATAATGCCAGATATAGCGTTGGTAACGCTCATCAACGGGGTATGCAGTGAGTGACTAACATTCCACACCACGTTGTAACCAATAACACAGGCTAAAACAAAAACCGTGAAGTGTGAAAGAAAATCAGCCGGCGCCACACTAGCAACCCACGCAAAAAGCAAAGCACCTGCAGCCATAAATGCGTGTTTTTTCCTCTGATTCATCGGCTGGTCTTTTTTCACCTCGACAGTTTTCGCTGGTTCAGCTTTAGGTTTAACTGGCGCCGCACTAACCTGAATAGGCGGTGGCGGAAAGGTAATTTCGTTGTCTTTAACAACCGTCATATTACGGATAACCACATCTTCAAAATCAATATTGAAGGTGCCGTTTTTTTCTTTACACAGTAGTTTTGCCAAACTGACTAAGTTATTGGCATATAACTGCGACGATTGATTAGGAAGTCGAGAAACTAGATCGGTATAGCCAATAATTTTGACACCATTAGCATTAACAACTTTGCCAGCCTCAGTTAACTCGCAGTTGCCGCCGCCTGCCGCCGCTAAATCGACCACAATACTGCCGGTTTTCATTGATTCAACCATGGCAGTGGTAATAAGCTTAGGTGCAGGTTTGCCGGGGATCATCGCAGTGGTAATAATAATATCAACGTCTTTTGCTTGTTCAGCAAACAAGGCCATTTCTGCGTCGATAAAGGCTTTGCTCATTTCTTTTGCATAACCATCACCTGAGCCAGTATCTTCAGGCTCTTCATAATCAAGCTCAAGAAACTCAGCGCCCATACTTTCAATTTGTTCTTTCACTTCAGGGCGAGTATCAAAGGCACGAACAATAGCGCCCAAACTACTGGCTGTGCCGATAGCGGCAAGACCTGCAACACCAGCACCGATAATCATCACTTTAGCTGGCGGCATTTTACCCGCTGCAGTTATTTGGCCGGTTAAAAATCGACCAAAATGATGTGTAGCTTCAATAACCGCACGATAACCTGCGATGTTCGCCATCGAACTTAGCGCATCCATTGATTGGCTGCGAGTCATTCTTGGTACCATCTCCATCGCTAAGGTGGTAATACCTTTATCTTTCAGTGCCGCTAAAATATCGTCATTTTGTGCTGGAGCAATAAAACTGATCAGGTTAGCTCCGGCTTTCATTAAATCTATTTCTTCGATACTCGGAGGATTTACTTTAAAAATAATATCAGACTGCCAAACATTTTTTTTAGTAACAACACTGGCACCGGCCTCAATAAACTCTTGATCGGTAAAGCTTGCTTTAATACCACAGCCTTTTTGTACTTGCACCTCAAAACCCAGCTTGAGCAAAGCAACTACCGCGGTTGGCGCGCTAGCGACTCGGTTTTCACCTGACAATGTTTCTTTCGGTATACCAATAATCATAAATCACCTTTATTTCATCATAAAAATACCGGTTCACAAGTGAAGTAAATAGTTTGTTTTCTTGTTTTTACTTGTGAGGCACTTCATTCAACTGAATGTTAAAATTATAATTAATTAGATTAATTAGCCTAATGTTTTACCACTATTAGTTTGATTTTCATACATCAAGCTTATTTATTTTCGCTATAAGCTAGCCGATATAGCTTTATCGCTTATAGCCCAAAGGTCTAGTTTGCTCTGTAGCGAGAAGAAAATAATATATTGAAATATATGCTAATAAGGATAAAAAAAATGATTTATCAACTTGCAGACCTAGCGCCAAGTTTAACTGACAGTAATGTTATCGTCCCCAATGCCAAACTTATTGGAGACGTTGTTTTAAGTGAAGATGTCAGTGTTTGATTTAATGTCGCTATCCGCGCCGAATGGCAACCGTCAGATTGGCGAAAACAATAACATCACCGAGCAGATAAGCCATTAATTATTATTTGTTAAACATAATAAAGTAACAACAAAAACGGCGATAAAGCGTTAACTTTTCATTATTATATATAGTCTGGATAATTTCAGCTTCAATGACGGGATACTTTTTGACTTATCTATTTTTAAATAAATTGGCTGTATTGGCTGTATTTATTTGCTTGGTTTGAGCTAAATTGAGACATTCCCCTACCCAGATACATCATCGCTCCTTACCATACATGAAACCACAACCCTACAGGCTATTAATAAAAAAGACCCCGTAGGGTCTTTAAGTTAAATCGCTAAATTTCTGGGCTTCTCTTGAGATGAACGCTGTTCAAATATTTTGTTGTGAGTAAAGCCACTACGCATAAAACGTTTATTCCGTTGGTTGCGATACAGCGTTTTGATCTAACGTTACCGCGGTATGAGCTAATAATCGACCACTAACTGTAGCGCCAGTATTCACTACAATTGCCTTTTCCGCCAAAATCACACCTTCAAAATGGGCTGTGGTTCCAATTGTTACACCAGCACCACCAGCAACCTGCCAGAAAATATTCTTAGCCTGAGCGCCACCTGAAAGAATAATTCTACTCGCATCAGCCTGGGTAATATCACCCGATACTTGGAATATCCAGACATCATTTGCGCCACCTGTTAGGGTGACATCAGTTGAAATTAATACGCCTGTGCCCCACTTGTATAAACCTGGAATTAAGGTTCGACCACTGATATCGCCGGCATATAATTCAGTAAAGTCAGGTGATGTTCTACCCGCTGCGTCGTTATAAGCGGTACCCATATCTAATACCGCATTAGCCACTAAGGTATTATCGGGTGCAGCACCGGCAAAACAACTGACATCACCACTGCCTGTATAAGCAGCGTTTGAACCGTAAATGGTGCCGGTTATTTCAGTACAAAAAACATTGTCCATCGCCGCAGCGGTGATTGGACTTGCGCCCATGTTGCCAGTGATAGCAGAAGAGTGCACATTGGTCGTGCCTGTTTTAGTCAGAATAACAAAATCACCTGCGGTTCTAAGCTCGACTGGCTCTGGGCCTTGAGCAGCGGCGGCACTAGTAGTAAAACTCCAAATATAATCACTCGCTAATGGATTAGCAGGGGTTGCAAGGTCAGTAATAGCGGTAGTCAACGTTGCGGTATAAAGTGTGTTCGCGGCTAAATCATCGGTCGGATTAAACGTTACCGAAGTGCCTGCATAAACCAAACTTCCGGCCACAAACGTTACTCCGTCCGTGATTGTAAAACTTGTGCTGTTAACACTTGACGGCTCTAGCGCTTCACTAAATTCAACCACCAGATTTCGGTTAAGTGCAAAATTAATTGCGTTATCAAGTGGATCGGTTGCGGTAACTGTCGGCGCAGTAACATCTGGTGCCGACACGGTAGTAAAACTCCAATTATAATCACTTAACAATGGCATGCCCGTTGAACTCATCGCCGCAGTAGTAATAGTAGCGCTATAAAGAGTATTCGCGTTAAAATCACTGTTTGGCTGAAAAATTGCGGTGTTACTTTCCGCTTCTAAGCTTATCGTACCTGCAATAGCAACAGGACCTGGCGCTGATAGGGTAAAGCTTAAAGTATCAATGCTTGAAGCATCCATAGACTCACTAAAAGTAGCGATCAAGCTGTGGTTGATGGCAACATCGGTTTCAGTATCAAGCGGATTGGTAAGCGTGATAGTTGGTGTAGTCCGTCCGCTTGTGAAACTCCAGACATAGTCGTTTGCCAAGGCATTAGGCGAAATGGCAAGATCATTAATCGCGGTGGTCAAGGTAGCCGTATAAAGGGTATTGGCGGCCAGCTCGTCATTAGGTGTAAAAGTAGCAGTAGACCCTGAACTCGTCACCACACCGGCAACTGGTGTTGTCCCATTTTTCACGGTGAAGCTGGTGGTGTTAACGCTGCTTGAATCAAGTGCTTCACTGAAGTTGGCGCTGATCTTAGTGTCAAGAACAATATCCGTTGCCGAATCAATCGGATCGGTTGAACTGACTGTTGGCGCGGTAGTGTCGATAATCGCGGCGGTAGTAAAAGACCATACGTAGTTGCTAGCAAGTGAGTTTGCCGGCACAGCTAGATCGGTAATAGCCGTCGTCAGCGTTGCAGTATAAAGTGTTGCAGGCGACATTTCCTCAGCAGGAACAAATGTCACCATTAGCCCCTCTTGAGTAATAGTACCAGTAATCACTGTTGTTCCGTCACTTACGGTAAAACTCGTGGTATTGATTGTACTCACAGCAAGTGCTTCACTAGCGTTAACGCTAATACTGCTGTTTAATGCGACATCAACGGCTTCGTTTAGTGGAAGGTTAGAAGTGATTGTTGGCGCGGTAGTGTCTGCGACTATATCGGTAGTGAAACTCCAGACAAAATCATCTGCCAGTGCCTGACCTGCGACGCTTGTGGCAGCTGAAGTAACGGTCACTTTGTAGGTTGTGCTTGCGCTTAAAGCCACGGTTGGTGTAAAAGTTGCGGTATTACTAGCCGCATCTACAATCACCGAACCGGCTACCGCCTGTGTTTCAGCACTTAGCACAAAACTTTCATCATTAATTGTTGAAGTGTCCATCGCTTCACTGAATGTTGCACTAACAGACGTGCCAATCTGCACTGCTGTTGATGTATCCATGGGGGTTACTGAAGTCACTGTTGGGGTAGTCACTACCGGCGGCAGCGATGTAGGATCATCATCATTCTGACAACCTAGCAGTAAAGTACTCATCAATAGTGTCGTCAACCATAAACTTCGATTGATTGTTGTCTGGGTGGTTTTCATTAGTTTTATCCTGTAATTGTTAGTGATCATGTTATTAAGCGCGTTATTGCACGCCACTCAATTAAACACTGCGATCACTGGCCAGCAGAAATATTCGGACTTAATTATTTATATCAATTTTATTGTTGGACGCAGTCAGGCTTAAGTTTCGTCTTTAGCAAATCAACGAACATTGTGTCTAGATCTGCTTGCCTTCCGTGTACAAGTCTATTTATACACTTTCTTGATTGGCTTCACTGTGAGCTAACATACATAAACCATTATTATCATTGCCCTACCTATTGATGGGTAGCTTGTTGA
Organism: Colwellia sp. M166; assembly: GCF_024585285.1. Classification (NCBI taxonomy): domain Bacteria; kingdom Pseudomonadati; phylum Pseudomonadota; class Gammaproteobacteria; order Alteromonadales; family Colwelliaceae; genus Colwellia; species Colwellia sp. M166. The sequence continues at coordinate 4,448,345 of NZ_CP040755.1, read as the reverse complement.
TAAAATAATCATGTCACTGCTTTTTAAAAGGCGCTGCTGATAATGTCGGCTCTAGTTGTGTTTGGTGTTTGGTCTTTTGCTGTCGCGGTCTCAAAAGGCTGCGCCTGAAATTTAGTGACTGAATATAATCGACGTCGGATTTACGCTTGGTTTTTAAATCCGGTTGTTATAAAAGTGTCTTGCAAGCTAGCCTGTGGTCTATTCACTTGTATGAACCTACATTTTATGCTGTTTTATTAAGCTATTTTCTATCAGTAAATTGCGAATACATGTGTCTATTTCAACAATATTAAATGGTTTACCGATAAAACCCTTGGCGCCAGCAGCCAATGACCGCCATTTTTGTTCAATTTGTGCTGTGATCACCAAAATTGAAAGGTAGTTGTTATCGGGTTCTAATTTAAGATCTTCCATTAGCTGAAAACCGTCCCTGCCGGGCATTTGCAGATCGAGTAGAATTAAGTCGTAATGGTTAGCCCGATGCAATTCAACCACCGTAAAAGGATCCATCGTTGAGGTGACCTGCTGATAGCCACTTTCGCTTAGCATTTGCTCAAGTAACAGCACATTGGTGTCAATATCATCAACAACTAAAATGTTAGCGTCAAAAATATCTTGTCCATCAATCATATTTATCTCCTCGTCACGGTATTCGCTCTACCGTTTCACATTGGCGTAGCAATATATTTTCACAGGCTACTGCCACTCTTAATAGCTTCAGTCATAGACTTGGTATAACCACCTTTTTATATTCCACGGTGTAATATGGCGCACAAAGTAATTAATTTAACTCTAACTATATGATTTAAGCTATCTAGTTTAAACTAAGTGGGGCTGGCTTATTTTATTGTCCTATATTGTCTGGTGCGGTTAAAGCGTATAAATAAGAAAAGCCCCTAAGGGCCTTTAATATTTCAAGTCTTATTTCACCTCAATTCACAGGTTTACTGAGCAGGTTGAGTAACTGCATTTTGATCTAGAGTCACCGCTGTTTGTGCTAATAATCTCCCGTTAATCAATGCGCCAGTATTGACGGTAATACCTTTCTCAGCAAGAATGATACCTTCGAAGTGAGCAGTAGTACCAATGATCGCACCGGTACCGCCGCCAACTTGCCAAAATACATTTTTAGCCATTGCACCGCCAGTTAAGAAGATACTACTGCCATCAGCAACATTTACATCACCCGCTATCTGGAAAATCCAGACATCATTTGCCCCACCTTCAAGAGTCACATTTGTTGAAATTAAAACATCCGTTCCCCATTTATAAAGACCCGGCTGTAATGTCTGACCACTAAGATCACCGGCATAGAGCTCCGTAAAGTCCGGGGTGGTTCTACCCGCTGCATCAGCGTAAGCGCTACCCATATCGAGTACTGCATTAGCAACTAAGGTTGTATCTGACGCTGTGCCCGCGAAGCAGCTCACATCACCATTGCCAGTATAAGCGGCATCAGAGCCATAGATGGTTCCACTGATCTCATTACACGTAATGTTATCCATCGAAGCTGCCGTAATTGGACTGGCACCTATGTTACCGGTAATGCTCGATGTCGGTACGTTGGTGATACCTGCCTTTGCAAGAATGACCATATCACCAGCAGTTCTCAAATTAACCAAAGCGGGACCTTCGGCAATGTCTGTGCCGGTAGTAAAACTCCAGACATAATTAGTAAGCAATGAATTAGCTGGTATCGCAAGATCGGTTAAAGCCGTGGTTAACGTTACCGTATAAAGCGTACTGGCGGCTAAATCACTTTCAGGATCGAAAGTCACGGTTGTCCCCGTGTAGTTTATCGTACCAGTAATCGCCGTCGCGCCATCGCTCAGCGTAAAACTAGTTGTGTTAACGGTTGCGGGATCCAACGGTTCACTTATTTCAGCGGTTATATTTCGGTTACGCGCAAAATTAATCGCGCTATTTAACGGATACGTTGAACTTACTGTTGGGCTAGTGGTATCGGGCGCAGCTGCTGTGGTAAATGACCAAACAGTATCACTGGCTAATGGGATACCTAACGCGCTTTTCACCGCACTAGTAATCGTTGTCGTATATAAAGTACCTGCGCTAAAATCACTTGTTGGCGTAAGAATTGCGGTATTACTAGCGTTATCAAGGCTTACTGTCGCTGCTATTGCCGTTTCGTTGCCAGCGGCAACCGTAAAACTCAAGGTATTAAGCGTGGTTGAGTCCATCGCTTCACTGAACGTAGCGGTAATTTGTGCGTTAATTGCCACGTCAACCGCCATATCGGCAACGTTACTGGAAATAATGATAGGCGTACTTTCATTTTCAAGTGGCACCTCATTATTATCATTGTTACAACCTGCCATCAGGATAGTCAGCAGAAGCGTCGACATTAAAGAAATTCGACTGTCAATTATCTGGTTCATTTTCATCAAGTGTATCCTTGTTGTGATTGAGTGCTAATAAAAAATTTAAAAGATCTTTCTATAAGATCTCTTTATCAACAGTCTATTTATACTCGCCTCACAACAGGTTGACTGTATTATGTCATACATAAGCCGCTATTTTTTAATTAGCCTTTTAAATTAAACTCCTTGATGACCATTAAAATGAGCAAGATACAATGGATCCATCGCCACTGAACGTAGGGATTGTTACCGGCAATAAATAAGTCTTTCGAGCATAGTGATATTGTAATTTTTATTTTGAAATTTAAGGTTTTTCGAAAATGTTGTTCACTTGTGATTGACACTTAGCGAATTTTTCATCTGCAAGTAAGCCATCAGACAGTAGTCGTTTTAGCTCAGTTCTCACTACCGCGTAACATTCACACGTTTTGCCTTCCAGCTTAGCGCGATCCAGCACGCTAATGTGGCCGCGTCGATAACTAATCACCCCCGCCTGTTGCAATTTACCTGCGGCAATGCTGATCCCCTCACGATAGACACCTAGCATACTGGCGACTAATTGATGGGTCATCACCAGCTCATTCGACGGTAAGCGATCTAGGGTTAACAATAACCAGCGGCAAAATTGCTGCTCTAAAGAATGATGACGATTACAAACGGCGGTCTGTGACATTTGGGTCATCAATGCCTGAATATAACGCAGTAGTACTCGCTGAAATAAACCAGAGCGGTTAAATTCCCGCAGCAGAATTTTTTTATCCAAACGATATGCGTAACCTGCCGTTTGTATCACCGCCGAGCTAGCCGTAGTATTGCCGCCCATAAATAACGAAATCCCTACTATCCCTTCATTACCTACTCCGGCAGTTTCGGCTGTCGCCCCTGACTCCAACACATAATGCAGTGAAACAATGCAAGTCGTAGGGAAATAGGCGTGCTGTAACTCTACACCCGGCTCGTAAAGAAACTCACCCAGAGGCATGGGGACTAATTCCAAATGAGTACTGAAGGACTCAAACTCAACTGTTGGCAGCGCCGACAGTATATGATTTTGCAAAGGACTGTTGGTTATATTAGCTTGTTTGATACTCACCATGGTTAGTGTCCCAATTCATTGATGATAGAACGTGTCGTGAGCTCCACTCCAAAACCACGATAACCGATAAAGCGTGAGTACTGATTGAACATTGGCTCGCCACTGACCTGATAGTGTTGCTGCGAGCCATCGTCATTAACTCGACTGAACACAAAATCTAAAAACGGTTGCCGAGCATTGATCATAGCTTGTAACTCTCTGCGCTGTACTTCATTCCAACCGGTCAGTTTCATCTCATTATTGACCGTTAAGTGCTCATCGCTAGCGGAGTGATTTTCATTCGCCAAGAGCTCATCATTAGCTGAAGGTGCCTTACTCACCGCAGACTCATTCTCGAAACCCAACATCTGCTGGACCGGCCCAAATAAGTGGGTGAACTTGCCTTTTGCATCTTGCTCCCAATACCAATCAGAGGCGAGTTCAACCAGACTACGATACCGCGCTTCACTGTCTTGTAATGCGGCAGTTCGCTGCAATACGGTTTTTTCTAATTGCTGATTGTAATTCTCGAGTTTTTTATACAAAAGGCGAACTTCTAACATATTACGAATACGGGTATTAACTTCCATTATATCAAAGGGTTTTGCGATAAAATCTTTGGCTCCGGCAGTCAGCGCCCGCAATTTGTGATCCGGTTGAGCGGTGATGACAAGTATTGGCAGGTAATCACTGCCTTCTATTAGTTTGAGTTCTTTCATCACCTCAAAGCCATCCATCACCGGCATTTGCAGATCGAGCAGGATCAAATCGTAACAATTGGCGCGATGTAACTCGACCACAGTAAGGGGATCCATCGTTGAATCAATACGTTGGTAGCCACTTTCTGTTAACATACCTTCCAACAATAGTACATTGGTCTCTAGGTCATCAACAATCAAAATGTGTGCGTTGAGAATGTCTTGTTCATTAATCATAAATCATATCCTGTTTACTACATTAACCATGGGATCCAAGGTGAAAGCACCACACTTGTTTTTATTATTAGCTTAGGGACCATCGGTCAGTGCTCGTCATGTACCGTCGCTTAACTGGTTATTTTCCAAAGCATAATCCAACGCTTCAATAAATTCTGAAATTTTAATCGGTTTGGTCAGATAACGTAAAAACCCTGCCTGCAGCCCTTTTTTAATATCACGTGGCATAGCATTAGCGCTAATCGCTAAAACCGGGATATGCGCCGTTTTGGTATCATTTTTGAGAATAGCCAGCGCTTCGATGCCGCTGATACCGGGTAAATTAATATCCATCAGGATCACGTCGGGTCGCTGAGTGCGCGCCAACTCGATGCCTTGATGACCGTCACTCGCGCTTAACATACGGACATTGGGCTGATCATTGATGATTTGTTGGACCAACATCAGGTTGGCCGGATTATCCTCAACATAAAGTAAACTGCAAGTGCCAGCTGCCCCCGATACCTGGGGTATCAGCTCTGTCGACAGAACATTATTATCGAGCAGTGTCGGGGCAACGTCTCGCTTGAGTTCTATCCAGAAGTCACAACCTACACCCTCCGTACTCTTTACCCCGATAGACCCGCCCATCAATTCAACCAGCTGTTTAGTTACAACCAAACCAATGCCAGTGCCTTCCTCAGCGCCCTCTTCCTGACCAAGACGATTAAAAGGTTGAAATAGTTGTTTTAATTTTTCTACAGACAAACCATTACCGGTATCTTTAATATTTATTCGAATACGTTCGGTCGACGTTTTATTGTTTTTTATCTCGCTACATTGCACGGTAATAGTGCCATGCTGACGATTATATTTAATTGCATTGGTGAGCAAGTTGATCAACACCTGTTTCAAGCGCGTGTGATCAGCATTCGTATGCCAGCTATTATCAAAGGGTAAAAAAATGAGCTTTATGTCACGTTTAAGTGCCTGTGGCTCTACCAAAGCCCGACTTTCATTGATAACTTCAATTAACAAAACCGACTCGCGCGACAACGCAAGCCGGCCGGACTCAATCACAGCAAGATCGAGAATTTCGTTGATCAACTCAAGTAGATACCAGCCAGCGTTAATTATCTGGCGCAATCTTACCAATTGTGCGTCTGTTGGTAGTGGCTGACCTTTTTCCAACAATTGAGCGAAACCAAGAATAGCATTAAGCGGTGTCCGTAGTTCGTGACTCATACTGGACAGGAATTCTGATTTAGCCCTATTAGCCTTTTCAGCTATTGCTTTAGACGACTCTAACTCAGCATTTTTTTCTTGTAGTGTCGCTGTAAGTCGCTTTCTTTCTTCCTCCACCTGAATACGCGCGGTATTATCGGTACCTATCAATAAATAACCAATAATAGTATTTTGCGCATCGCGCAAGGCGGTAACAGATACCACCGCAGGAAATCGACTACCATCCTTACGAATATAGGTGAGCTGGTATATGTCCTCAATACCACGAGATGCCTTAAATACCAGTGCTTCAAAGCCAGGAGCTATCGGCGTTTTAAGCTCTTCGCTCAGCTCTTCAGCTCGCGCGATTACTTCCTGTGGGTCGGAAATATCGGCCGGCGTCAGCTTATCCACCATATCAATGGCGGTGTAACCAAGCATGCGCTCAGCACCGACATTAAAAATCTGGATAACACCTTTCGCGTCAGTGGCGATACTGGAGAAATTAGCGCTATTAAAAATAGCACTCTGCAAAGCGCCCGCCTTGACTAGCGCCTCTTCCGCTTTTTTACGTGCGGTGATGTCACGTGCGGCGGCAAATACGCCCAGCACCTTGCCCTGCTCATTCCGATAAACCGACGCATTATAAAGCACATCAATAAGACGACCATTACAGTGGCGCATGGTAAGTGGATAATCGGTAACCGAACCTTTAGAGAAAGCTTCTTGGTAGCCTTTCCTAGCCTCTTCGGGATCGGTGAAGTAGTTGGAAAAGTCAGTACCGATCAACTTATCCCTTGCCACACCAGTTGCCTTGATAGACGCTTCATTAACGTCGGTGATCTTGCCATAGACGTTGATAGTAACTAAAGGGTCTAAGCTGGCTTCAAGCAAACTACGTGCGTATTGCGAGGCTTGCCATAACTTGTTATCAGCTTCTTGGCGGGCACTGTTGTCCGTGCCAATCAGCAAATAACCGATAATAGTACCTTGCGCATCACGCAGCGCGGTCACCGAGACAATAGCAGGGAAACGACATCCATCCTTGCGAATATAGGTCAACTCATAGATATCTTCGATGCCACGGGACGCCTTAAACACCATGGCTTCAAAACCTGGTTGAATGCTAGTACCGAGCTCCTCGCTCAATTCTTTCGCTCGAGCGATCACTTCTTGCCGATCGGAAATATCGGCTGGGGTTAATTTATTAATAACATCAAGAGCGGCGAAGCCCAACATGCGCTCAGCACCAATATTAAAAATTTGGATGACTCCCTTGGCATCAGTGGCAATACTGGAAAAATTAGCACTATTAAGGATGGCACTCTGCAGCGCATCTGCCTTGAGCAAAGCCTCTTCAGCGTCTTTACGTGCACTATTATCTGTACCGATCAGCAGGTAACCCGTGATAATGTCAACGTCTTGCGTGTCATACAAGGCAACAACAGACACCATAGCGGACAAGCGGCTGCCATTTTTACAGATATAGGTCAGCTGATTGATGTCGTCAATACTACGGGTGGCTTTGAATAACAATGCATCAACATCTGGCTTGACAATGACCTGGAATTCTTCTGTCAGAGCTTTAGCACGGTTGATCATAACTTCAGGATCGCATAAGTCAGCAGCTGTGCGCTTATTCACCACATCATCTGTGTTATAACCCAACATTTGTTGAGCACCAAGATTAAAAAACTGAATTACCCCCTGAGCGTCAGTCGCGATGCTGATAAAATTATTGCTATTAAAAATAACCTTTTGAAAGTTTTGGTGAGTTAACTGACCTTGGTCTAGCTCGAAATTTTTGGCCTTTGGTATGCCAGAGACCTGCTTTAGGGGGTTGAGTTTTTTCATAAAAACCTTATTAATAAGCACAGTCAATAAACTAATTGCTCAGCTATTAGTTCATCATGAGATCGACAATCAATGTATCCGTTAGCAACGACCCCCTAATTCAAGGTCACCAAAAGTAGTTTGAAATATATTATTATTCAATCCGTACTCCGGAAAAATTCAAACAGATCCTAAAGAAAATAAGAATACTGGAGATGTGGAAACAAACGCAGAATTCACGCTGTCTCATTTTATCAATCATAATCTATTTTTTACCTACAACCTAAATATCAATTTACCTGATGCCCGTTACTTTCTATTTGTTTTTTAACTTCTGGATGGGTATCAAAGGCACGAACAACTGCGCTTAAACGACTTGCTGTGCCTGTAGCTCAAAACCAAGCTCATATATTTTCAATATAAATTAATCTTTAAAGTTTTATCTGCAATAACGCTAAGGTCTAATTTACTCTATGGTGAGAATAAATTAAGGTATCAAGAGTGATTTTAATAAGGATACTAAGATGATTTACCGACTCGCTGACACTAGCCCCAGTTTACATGACAATAATTTTATCGCCCCCAATGCCACACTTATCGGAGATGTTGTCTTAAGTGAACATGTCAGCATCTGGTTTAATGTGGTTATTCGCGCCGATATGGCAACCGTCAAGATTGGCGAAAACACCAATATACAAGATGGCTCAATTCTGCATGTCGATACAGGTTTCCCTATGACTATCGGACGTGATGTCACCGTCGGCCATAAGGTGATGCTTCATGGCTGTACTATCGGCGATAATACGCTAGTGGGCATGAATGCGGTGGTGCTTAATGGGGCTAACATTGGTAAAAACTGCTTAATTGGCGCTAATAGTTTAGTTACTGAGAATATGCAGGTACCTGACGGACACTTAGTATTAGGATCGCCAGCAAAAATTATTAAAGCCCTTGATGATTCTACCCGTGAAATGTTTACACAATCGGCTAAACATTATGTTGAAAATGGTCAGCGCTATTTAAATGAGTTAACTGAGGTAGAGCGTTAACAGTTAATACTTGCCGCTTGGTTCGTCCTTAAAACTTAGCGGCAGTACAAAGTAACGGCCACAACACAGCTGTTTTAAGGAGATTATTTTCATATTAATCGCTTTAGTAGACTTTATTTATACACAGCATTATGGCATTTCCTGCAATAGAGAAAATACCTTTTTATCTGTAGGCATTGAGTGATAATAGCTGCAAATATTGGTTTAAAAGGTTGAGGTTAATATACTCATATCAGGTCATCTAAAGGACAATAATCTTACCCTCATTTGGCTAGGAACCTGCTCATCACATTAAGAAGGCTAATATGCCCAAATATAGCCATCTTCGCAAAACATGCTTTTACCCTGTAAGTGTCAAAATCACAGCAGTCAAACTTAGCTTAAAAGGCAATAATCATGAATGGATATTACCTAAAGTTATTATACCAATTTTCTTCCCACTCAGTGAAATTTAAAGGTTTAGCGGCACAGGTTCACCGTTCCAGACTGAACCTAAGTACATCCATGTAGGCAAGGCATTGGTTGAAGATAATGGTTATTCTCGACAACTGCTCCTGCGTTGTTCTAATGACTCACATCCCTGTGAGAACCTTATCGACATCAATAATACGGCCTGTAAGCCTTTTAAAATCAACCTTGGGGAGCTTACAGCGGTTCGATAACCGCCGATAACTCCCTTCATTTAGAATAACTATATTGACAAAATGATCGTTGTTCTCAAAACGCTGATAAGCGCTGAGTGGGAACAAACTTAATAAACTTGGTATTATTGCTTGCTTGTTTGATTGGTTGTAATCCAAGCTGTTTTATAGGTATGATAGTACTTTGTTTTTGTTCGGAATTTTTTCTTATTAGGCAATATCACTCTGGGTTATTTAAGCAGAGTGATATTACGTAAAGGAGTATGTGGTGTCCGGTAGTATATTATCCAATATTTTTGTTGAAACATTAGATCAGGCAATTGATAGTGTTGTTGTTATCGATTCTCAAAATCTTATTTTACTCTACAACCAAGCTGCAGAAAAATTATGGGGTTACTCTAAAGAAGACGTTATCGGTAAAAACGTTAAAATTCTCGTTCCAAATGAAATCAAGCCCAACCATGATGCCCTAATTAATAAAAATAGAGATACAGGGGTTAATAAAATTGTTGGCACCAGCCGTGAAGTTCCTATTATCTGTAAAGATGGGAGCCAAAAATGGGGGGCAATGTCTATCTCTAAAGTATATTCTGACGGTAAAATTTTATATACCGCCTTTATTAAAGATGTAACTCAGGCGGTATTAAACAGAAAACGTTTAGAGCTACTCTCCTTAGTGACAGATCAAACGGATAATGCCATCATCATTGTTGATGGCTCTTGGAATACAGCTTATATCAACCAAGGATTTACGTCTCTTTTTGGCTATAATGAATCGGAAGTGCTAGGAATTTCTCCTATTTCAGTTATTGCACCTCATTTAACAATAAAGTATGCCGATATGCTAAGGCTGCGGCATAAAAATGGCGAAGCCGTTAAAATTGATGAAATGCTGCAAACTCAAAAAGGAGACCGCCTATGGTGCTCTATTATGAGCAATCCTATATTTAATGAGCAACAAGAACTCACTCATGTAGTGATTATTCTTTCAGAAATCACTAAAACCAAACTACATGAAGTATTGCATCAGCGCGTTCTGGGCGCCATTGCTCATGATGAACCTCTAGAATGTATTATGGAGTCAGTGTGTCATGAAGTTAGTTTATTGAGTGACGATGTTGCTCCGGCGATTATGAAGCTTGATGATGAAAATAACTTACAGCTATTAGCGGCCCCTAAGCTACCTTCATTTCTTCGAAAAATATTAAATAAATTACAAGTAGCAGAGGGAATATCAGCTTCAGGTACCGCTGTTTATCGTGATAAAGCTGTTTTATGTCCTGATATTCAGAGTGATCCATTGTGGGTTAATTATAAAGAAGAGATGCTCCCGCTAGGCTATACCGGCAGCCTTTCCGTTCCTATTAAAGGAAGTGAAGGCTCACCTATTGGCGCAATCACTTTTTATTATAAATACCAAAAAACACCCTCTAATTTGCATCAAGATTTAGTCAATGTATTAGATCCGCTATGTGCTTTAGCGATTGAACGAGAAAAGCAGCGAGAAAATATTAGAAAGCTTGCTTACTACGATGCTTTAACAACATTACCTAATAGAAGCCTGTTACACGTTAATGCAGAACACCTATTACAAGAGGCAAATAAAAACAAAACCAAGTTGGCCTTTTTATTTTTAGATGTCGATCGATTTAAACAGGTCAATGACTCTTTTGGACACCCCGTTGGCGATCAATATTTAATTCGATTAGCTGAAAGGTTATTAACAGCACAACATACAACAAGCGTTATTGGAAGATTATCTGGAGATGAGTTTGTTGTTGTTACCCCTTATACAAAAATTGAAGAATTAAATGTTTTTGTTGACGAGCTAAGATTAAAAATCTCATCACCGCTTACTATACAAGATAATAAACTCATGCCATCAATGAGTATTGGTATTAGTATTTTTCCTGATGATGGTCATGATGTTGCTACCTTGATACATCGTGCAGATATGGCTATGTACCAAGCTAAATCTTCTGGTAAGGGACGTTTTTCCTACTTTAGCCATGAATTAAATCAATTAGCACAAGAGCTACAAATGCTTGAGGTAGAGCTAAGGAAAGCGATTAAAAATGATGATCTTGAATTATATTATCAACCACAAGTGTCAATGCAAGATGGAAGTATCAGTGGTGTTGAAGTGTTATCTCGATGGAATCATCCTGAATTAGGTGCTATACCACCGAGTAAATTTATTCCTATTGCAGAAGACTGTGGCTTGATCGGCGATTTAAGTCAGTGGGCTTTACATAATGCTTGTAAACAAATGTCATTATGGAAAGCAAAAGGGATCATCGTTCCTACTATATCGGTTAATCTTTCACCCATTAATTTCCATAACGTGGATTTATGTGAACAGGTTATGAATGAGTTGCAAAGTTTTAACTTAGCACCCTCTGATTTGATTTTAGAACTAACTGAAAGTGTGCTACTTGATACTAATCCCAGTACGATGAAAGTGTTATTAGATATTCATCAAAAAGGGATCCACTTTTCAATGGATGATTTTGGTACCGGTTATTCGAGTTTAAGTTACCTACAAAAAATTCCGATAAAAGAACTTAAACTCGATCGTAGCTTTGTTCAGCATTTAGAAAGTGACAGTACGAGTCGAGCACTAAGTCAGGCGGTTTTACAAATAGGTGAAAGTCTTAATATTAAGGTTGTGGCTGAAGGGATAGAGAAAAATGAACAGTACCAAATACTCAAAGAACAAGGTTATCACATTGCACAGGGGTATTTATTTTCAAAACCATTAAATTCTGTAGATATTGAAATTTGGCTACAACAATTACTTATTAAAAACACACCATTGAAGGTTAATGAATCATATGTTATTTCCGAATAAAAAATTATTACTCAAAATTGAAAATCTTGAAAAAGAGTTGGCTGAATTTCATCGTATTCAGCACGATTTAAAAGAGGAAATGAATTATTTTTGTCTTGATACTAAAGGTACCATTAAAGAAGTAAACAATCATTTTTTACATTCATGTGGTTATGCAGAAAACGAAGTGTTAAATAAAAACATCAAAGATTTGATTGTAAATGACTCAATGAAAAAATTACATTGTCAAAATATGTTAGCGGCTATTAAAGTTGGTAAACACTGGCATGGGGCAATTCAAATTGTTGCTAAACCAGGTGATGAATTATGGTTTCGAAGTATTGTTCAACCGGTTGTTAATGATGCAAACAATGAGATAAGAATTGCCGTTTACTCTTCAGAGTTAACCAACACTATTGTACATTCAAGAGAACAGCAAGACATGTTAGGAGCACTCGATCGCTCTTCCGCGGTTATTGAGTTTACCCTAGACGGTATTATTCTTAATGCCAATAATAATTTTCTTGAGGGTATGCTCTATGCTAAAAATCAAATCATTGGCAAACACCATGAAATGTTTTGTAGCCCAGAGGAAGTAAAATCAGCAGCATATAAAAACTTCTGGAAAAGACTTAATAAAGGTGAATTTATTTCCAGTAGATTTAAACGCTTTGATAGTCATAGAAACCCAGTTTGGCTTGAAGCATCTTATAATCCTATATATGACGAAAGTGGTGTTTTATATAAGGTTGTTAAATTTGCAACAATAATTACCGAACAAATGACCAGGGAGTTTGCCGTTGCTGATACGGCGGCTATCGCATTTGATATTTCTAAAAAAACAGATGAAAATACAGCCAAAGGGATCAGTGTTTTACAGTCGACTATTGCAACAATGGAGCAACTTTCAACACAAATGCGCGAAGCCAGTGCTGGAGTTTTTGACTTAGACGAACAGTCTCAAAAAGTGGCAGTGTTAGTCAGTAATATTAGTAGTATTGCTGACCAAACCAATTTACTTGCACTTAATGCTGCGATTGAAGCAGCAAGAGCCGGTGATCAAGGGCGTGGTTTTGCGGTAGTTGCTGATGAAGTTCGTCAACTTGCTTTGAGGACAAGCTCAACAACCGTTGAAATTGTAGAGGTTGTTAATGATAATAAAAAATTAACGGAAAATGCAGTATTCTTGATAGAACAAAGCTTGGCAAAAGTACAAGATGCATTAGACCTCTCTAATAATGCAGGTGCCGTGATGGATGAAATTCAAATTGGAGCTCGGCAAATTGTTAATGCGGTAGGACAGTTTAATGATAACTTATAATTTGAGTTATATAGACGTTCATAATTCCTGTGGATTTTAGATAGTTAATCTTAATTAAAATAGCCTAAGCCAAAGTGATAATAATACCAAGTCTATTTAGTTTAACATTAACTCTAGGGGCTATTGATCTTTCATTTTAGTCTCTGCTATTAACTAATTTTGGATAACAAGGCTAAAAGTGTCTGATATAGTGATACCAAACCTATTAAGCTGTCTCTCTCAGCGCTTACCAGCGGTTTGAGAACAACGATCATTTTTTGAATATAGTTATACCAATTTGATTAAATTTCTTCCCAATTCAGAGCGCTTCTCGATATTCAAAAACAAGGCGAATTTGTTTCGGTTTAGTCACTCTAAATCAAATAAATGTAACGATGTTAGTCGATATCGAGAAAGCTCCCAGAGCTCGAGTTTAAAAGCTTTACCGTAAGCGTTATTAATTTTGACAAGGTGCTCACAGGGATGTGAGTTATTAGAACAACGCAGGAGCAGTTGTCGAGAATAATCATTATCTTCAATCAATGCCTTGCCTAAATCGTTTTTCTTCAAGCTGAAATTCTACACTTTGAAGTGTCATGGCTATATACCAATCAGACTAATGACTTACTCACTAAGCGATAATGAATTTGTTTGGTATGACTCCTAACGTTAATTTTTTGATAAGAAAAAGGCTGATCATCTCAGCCTTTTTATGGTTATTATGTTGAATAACGGCTTCTTTAACCCATCTATTTAATAGGTAAGCGTAACCTTAATCCACATCGTGCAATGGCCAGAGTACAATATAATCTTCAAAGTCTTCCAGTTCAACATCGTCATCTTTAATGATTTTACCACGCACTGACATGCCTGCTTGATGCATGGCTGATTTTTTACCGTTATGTAATAACGGGTGCCAAGACGGCATACCTCTGCCCTCTTTTAAGCGTCTATAAGTACAACTTGGCGGCATAAAAAACACATCATCCAAGTTTTCTTGTGTCAACTGTACACAATCTGGCACTAATACAGTACGCTGTTCATACTTTGAACACTGACAGCTTTTATCGTTGAGTAAGTGACAAGCAATGCTTGAATAATTCATTTGCTCACCTTCAGCAATATGCGTCGTTGGCATTAGCTCGGTTTCATCTGTGGTGCTTTCATCATCAATAAACTTGTGTAAACAACATTTTGCACAGCCGTCACACAATGACTCCCACTCAGGGCGAGTCATTTCATCAAGTGTTTTGGTTTCCCAAAAACGCTCTATTGGTAGTTTTTTTGCTTTATCTTTCGACAGCGAGCGATTATTTTTTTTACTCATAGGGCTTCTTATTGCTATGCAATTCCGACTATTTAATCGCAGGGTATTTAATATGATCAGATAAATGTCCCACTGAACTGACAAAATAATAGGATAAATTCCAATGCATTAAACTTTTATAGTTATTGTAGGCTAAATAAGCTCGACCTTTTACACCATCAGGAAAAACCAATGTTGCCTTAACATCAACCTTAGGGAGATCACTGCCATCAGTGCGTCGTACGCCTAACGCTTGCCACTGCGCTAAGTTTTTTTCACTTTTAGCCCATGCTTTTAGCCAATTTTTACGACCACCGGTATTTTGGGGAATAGCAAGTGAGGTATCAAAGTCACTTGGCAGTTTAACCTGGCGACCCCATGTTAAGTTATTATTCCAACCTTCATTTTTTAAATAATTTGCCATTGATGCAAAAACATCAGCTTGATTGCCCCAAATATCTTTTTTTCCATCACCGTCGCCATCAACAGCGTAAGCAACAAATGAGGTTGGCATAAATTGATTTTGTCCCATAGCACCGGCCCAAGAACCTTTCATATTAGCGCTATCAATGTGACCTTCTTTTAAGATGTTTAATGCCGCCCATAATTGCTTTTTAAAAAAAGCTTCACGGCGTCCCTCATAGGCTAAAGTCGATAATGCTGAAATAACATTATAGTTGCCCATTATTTTGCCAAAATTCGTTTCAAGTCCCCAAAGTGCGACAATAAAGCGGGCTTGTACCCCATATTCAGCGGCAACTTTATCCAATAGTACTTGATGTTTTTTGTACATAGCTCTGGCACGTTTTATTTTCCAATCGGGTAAACGCTTAGGTAAATAGGTATCAAGTGTTTCAACTTTTTCTGGTTGACTGCGGTCAGCTTTCACCGCTCGCTGATGAAAAACAGCCTTAGCAAACGATTCATCAATTAAGGCTTGTTCATAACCTTTTGCAAGCGCTTCTTGCTTAAGTTTTACTATGTATTGCTCGAAACCGGCTTGCGTAAGCGTCGGCGTTGTTTTACTTTCAGCTGCAAATGTTGACTGAGAAAATAGTACTAAACACAGTGAAACTGATAAGGCTTTTACTGATTTGATATAACGCATCATGATTCCCCTGTAGTTTTCTGCTTAGCGACTTTCATACTGGCAACATGCCCCTTTAGTAAGTCTTCTTCCTTTGGGGTTATTTGCAAGTAATAACCTTGTTCAACTAAGCTTTCTTTTACCTTAGTCAGATCAGCAAAACCAAGCTTAACTTTAGTTGCAAGATTTAATACGGTAACCATTTCAGGCTTACCAAACATTTTCATCAGCGCTTCTGGTACCTCAGAAAAATCATCTCGTTTATTAATAAAAAGATACGTTTGCGCTTTTTTAGCACTTTTATAAACACTACACAGCATAATGGAGACCTATGATTGAATGGTTTTAGGGAACTTTATCACTTTGTGACTTAACATGACTTCTTTACGGTATTAATCAAGATATTTATTCAGTTAACCGCTAAGATATCGAGCCAACGTAACACAGTAGTCTGACAAGTTCTTTGAACTTATGTAACACTTTGTTCGCCACTCGTTATGTTTAGCATAATGACTAATTTACTTTGAAGCCATTTTCAACAAATGCGAGCAATTTATCGCCGAATAAAGGTTTACGCCAACCCCGCATAATATCGACCAAGTGAATATTATTTTCAGCACCGTTAAGTTTAAAGTGCCATGATAAAAATTGATTGATTTGCTTTTTCGAGGCAAAATTTTCCGCTTGTAAATTAGTAGCTTCACTTAATTCATTGATATAACTCTTCGCTTTTTTAAAGTTTTGTTTATATCCAGGGTATTCATCTAGTCGAACAATGGCTTCAGGTAATTCAGCATTTTTCTCTTCATTGACACGTTTTAGTACCGCCAACATTGCATTACCTTTATGTTTAACATCAAGATATTCAACACCTTCAATATTGGCCATAATCGCGACATTTTCGGGGTTAACTTGTGCTAGCGCTAATAAAGTATGATCTTTTGCGATAAAGCCAATCGGTCGATCTTTTTGTTGTGCTTGTTGATAGCGCCAGATGGTTAATTGTTGTAACCGGTAGAGCTGCTGCGAATTTAAACGCCAGGCCATTTTAATATTACGATACAACAAGCTTGCGTCAATCGGAGTGAACTTACGCTCAACCATAATATCACTTTCTTCTTGTGCAGCCGCTAGCCAGCCAGACTTTTCAATATCTGACATTAGTCGAGGTAAAACATTAAATAAATGTTCAACATCGGCAGCAGCATAGTCAAGTTGCTTAGTGGTTAATGGTCGTTTCATCCAATCGGTTCGAGACTCTGATTTATCAAGTTCAATGTCAGTATAATGAGCAATCATAGCGGCATAGCCCATTGATAAACCGTGACCTAAAAATGACATGATAATTTGACTGTCAATTAAGTTAGCCGGTCGACAATTACCCGCAGTAAGAAAAACTTCAAGATCTTCAGAGCAAGCATGCAATATTTTTTGAATACTAGGATTTTCCAGTAATTGCCAAAATGGCGATAAATCAGTTAACGCAACAGGATCAATTAACGCTAATGTTTTACCATCATTTATCTGGATCAGACCTAATTTAGGATAAAGCGTGCGGGTACGAACAAATTCGGTATCAATAGCAAGCACAGAAGCTTGCGTATAACGTTGACAAATTTGGTGTAATTGCTCAGAGGTTTCGACATAAATTCTTTCAAGAGTTTCTTGCACGTATTGTCCTATATAAATTGGCTACTAAGGTAAACGAGTTACGTTACCATGATATCGTTAAAGCGAGTGATGAGGTTAAATATTACAATATCTTATTTTTTCACGCTTGCCAAAATGAAATTTAATTGTTTAACGCAAATAAAAATGACAAGTTCACCTTTATTAGGGAGCTTGTCATTATTTGGCTTTTTAAAATGCTACTGATAAAAATGCCGGTAGCTTTCTACAACTGACGATTAACGTCTACGTCTAGTCGCCTGTTGGCTACGGTGCTGATGTTTTTTCACAGAGCGACGAATTCTTCTGCTTTTCGCATTATCCATCGCTTTTTCATCTACTTTAACTTTACTTTGAGTTTCAGGTGCTAAATCAACCAATTTTCTGTAGTAGTTAACATCTTGTAAATTCAATTCTGTCCAGCCACCTAAAGGTAACTGACGTTTCATTTCCATATCGCCGTAGCGAACACGGATCAAACGGCTAACTTGTACGTCTTGGCTTTCCCATAAACGACGAACTTCACGGTTACGACCTTCAGATAACACAA
Source organism: Colwellia sp. M166 (assembly GCF_024585285.1). NCBI lineage: Bacteria > Pseudomonadati > Pseudomonadota > Gammaproteobacteria > Alteromonadales > Colwelliaceae > Colwellia > Colwellia sp. M166. Next base: position 4,430,490 of record NZ_CP040755.1, on the reverse strand, counting down.
CATGGAACCAATGGTTACGACCTTCACCACCACGATAAGTTATTTTTTGAAATTTTGCAGGACCATCTTCTAACTTAACGCCATGGCGTAATGTTTGTAGCATGGCTTCGTTAACTTCACCAAATATGCGTACCGCATATTCACGTTCAACTTGTTTAGACGGATGCATTAAACGGTTAGCAAGTTCACCATCGGTAGTAAAAAGTAACATACCTGACGTGTTAATATCTAAACGGCCGACAGCAACCCAGCGGCTACCATCAAGTTTTGGTAAACGGTCAAATACCGTTGGACGGCCTTCAGGATCTTTACGTGTACACATTTCGCCTTCAGGCTTGTTGTACATTAACACCCGACAAAAGTTTTCTTCTATCGGTTTTAGCTTAATTTGGTGACCATCGACACGAATAAGCTCGTTGCCTTCAACACGGTCGCCTAAATAAGCAGTTTTGCCTTCAACACTGACACGGCCAGCACTGATATAGGTTTCCATTTCTCGGCGTGAACCGGCACCCGCTCTAGCGAGTACTTTTTGCAATTTTTCAGACATAGGTCTTAACTCTCTCACGTCAGTAACTTCACAGTTAATCGCGGTATTTACCACGCTACTATTACGTCTCTGTCTCTTTAAGTTTAGGGTCAATAAACCCTGCGTTTTGGTTATACTTTAGCTAAACCGTTTAATTAGCAATGTCAGTCATTGGCATTAATGCCGGCAACTGGTCGAGCGAGGTTAATGAAAAGTAATCAAGAAATTCTTGTGTACTAGCGTATAACACCGGTCGTCCAGGTACTTCTTTTTGACCAACAGTTTTAATCCAATTTCGCTCAGTCAGGGTCTTAATAATTTGACTACTGACGGCAACACCGCGAATATCTTCAATTTCTCCGCGAGTTATTGGCTGTTTGTAGGCAATTAGCGCTAAGGTTTCTAAAATAGCACGTGAATATTTCGGTGCTTTTTCTTGGTACAAGTGCGCTAAATCTTCACTAAGCTCACTAGGTGTTTGAAATCGATAGCCTGAAGCTACTTTATTAAGTTCAACACCGCGGCCTTTATAATCAGCCTGAATAGTGATAATTATATCACGAATTCGCAGATTACTAACACGATATTCAATTAAAAAATCACGTTTTAGTAATTGTACAGATAACGGTTTATCAGCAATGAATAATGCCGCTTCAACTAAACGCTGTAACTTTTCATCATCAATGTCTTTATGACGGATTTTATCGGGTATCATTACTAGTTACTTTTATCATTAGGTTGATTTATTAGCTGTCATTAATAGTTAAAACTGAGGTTTAGGCTGAGATTAAGACTTAGGCAGACTAACGTGTATTTCGCCATAAACCTGAGTTTGAATACAAGTAATGAGTGACTCTTTTATTAACTCAAGAATAGCTAAAAATGTCACTACGACTCCCTGTCTTCCCTCTTTAATAGTAAACAAGTCACTAAAGTTGCAATACGCTTGATTATCTTTAGCCTCTTTAAGGGTCGACAGTATTTTTGCCATGCGTTCTCGGGTTGATAAAGATTCTTTTTGAATATGATGATGTTCAAATGCCTGTGTACGTTTTATTACCCCTTGTAAGGCAGCAACTAACTCGGTTAAATCAACTTGCGTATTGGCAATTTCAGGAACAAAGTTTTCGGCTAATTCAACCTTGGCAATAAAACTATCACGGTCAATTCGCGGTAGTTGATCAATGTTTTCGGCCGCATTTTTGATCACTTCATATTCTTGTAGTTTTCTCACTAACTCAGCACGGGGGTCACCTTCGTCTTCTTCAACTGCTTGTTTAGGCAATAATAGTCGTGATTTAATTTCCGCTAAAATTGACGCCATCACTAAATATTCCGCCGCCAGCTCAAGTTTAATATCTTTCATTAAATCGACGTAAGTCATGTATTGCGTAGTGATCGGCGCAATAGGTAAATCTAAAATATCAAATTTTTGCTTACGAATTAAATATAATAATAGATCTAATGGCCCTTCAAACATCTCTAGAATGACTTCAAGTGCATCGGGCGGAATAAATAAATCTTGCGGCTTTTCAACCATGGCTTTACCGCGTAGCAAAGCAAAAGGTAGTACTTGCTGCATCATAATCCCAGACGTGGGATTAGGATCCTGCCTGCTCGTACTTGATAGTTTAGCCTTAAGATCAGACATCGTTAGCTTTTAACATGATAGCGTTATATTCCGGTTTATAGGTTCGCTCAATGATGGGCGTTCATAAAACTTTATTGAAACGGCGTAGGATCACCTTCACCAACACGAATAATTTCCACTTCATCATTAGAAAAGTCAATAACTGTAGTCGGATGCTCGCCTAAATGACCACCATTAATAATCAGGTCAACTTGATGCTCCAAAATATCGCGAATGTGCTCTGGATCAAACTCAGCCATTTCAGCACCGGGCATGATCAACGTTGTCGACATGATCGGCTCACCTAATTCGGCTAACAAAGCTTGAGCAATGTTATTATCTGGCACACGAATGCCAATGGTTTTACGTTTTGGGTTTAATAGCCGTTTCGGCACTTCTTTCGAGCCTTTAAAAATAAAGGTATATGGGCCTGGAGTGTTGTTTTTTAGTAATCTAAAATAACTGTTATCAACGCGCGTATATTCAGATAACTCCGATAAATCACAACACATTAGGGTAAAGTTATGCTCTTTATCGATAGAACGAATGTTACAAATACGCTCTAAGGCCTTTTTATCACCAATATGACAACCTAAGGCGTAACCCGAGTCGGTAGGGTAAACAATAACACCACCTTGATTAATAATAGCGGCGGCTTGTTTCATTAAACGCCCTTGCGGATTATCAGGGTGAACATAAAAAAATTGACTCATAATACACTCCAGCTAAATTATAGTTTGATCATGTTACTGTGCTGCAAGACTAAGTTTACTGTCAGCACAACTTTTATTCTAATTTTTTGGTGTAGCTTGCCCTTGCCATAGCTGCCAAATAGCGTTGGCCTGCTCTGGCATGACTAAATTACGCCCTAAATCACTCCAACGACTTGGCTGATGAAAATCAGAGCCCATCGAGGCATGTAAATTATATTCTAAACAAAAGCTTAGCATTAATTTACGTTGTTCCTTGTTCATCTGCGGCAGCACCACTTCTAAACCATCGCCTTGTGCAGCCTTGAAATCGACGATTAAGCGTCGTAACCATTTCGTTGATAGGTCATACCGGATAGGGTGTGCCATTACCGCAACACCGCCGGCAGCATGAATAGCCGCTACAGCGTCTTCAATACTACACCAGTTAGGATTAACATAAGCACGTTGGCCTTTGCCGATGTATTTATCAAAAGCAGCTTGCATTTTACTGACCACACCACGCTGTAGTAATACTCTAGCAAAATGCGCTCGGGTGATTGAACCTTCTCCAGCCATAGCTTTAGCGTCGGTATACACATCATCAAAACCACATTTTGCCAGTTTTACACCCATAGCGGTGGCACGATCCTCTCTGCGCTGCTGCTGTTGCAAAATTAACGTAGTTAACGCTTGATGCTCAGGAGCAATATTTAATCCAACGATATGAATTTCAAAGCCCTGCCATTGGGTTGAAATTTCGATACCATCGATCAAAGTTAATGGAATATTTTTTTCTAATATAGTTTGTTTTGCACTAACAAGACCGCTAACCGTGTCGTGATCTGTGATCGCTAACACGTCAATTTGAAAGTTAACCGCCCGTTCTATCAACTCTTGTGGCGTCAGTGCACCATCAGAGCAATTAGTGTGACTATGTAGATCAACCCGTAAGTTTGAAAAATCTTTATCATTTGTAAAATCAGTGGTTGACATCATTACGCGAATCGGTTCTTCTATAGGGACTTAAAACTGCCTAACACAAATGCAAGTCGCTATTTAGGCAAGTGAATGAAACAATTTTACTGAGATAAAACAGATAATGATACAAGTAAAACAAACTATTTCTCTAATTTGGTGGTGGCATAACTCGACATAATTGGGTTGTGATGTTTACTTGTAAGTAAAAAATTCGAAAACCCGCACCCTATTGCGGGTTTTTTGCTTTTAATTAATTGAAAATATAACGAGTTAAAAATGTTACGAATTAAAGTTAAACGTTGGTTCTTATGGTGGCTTCTGCCTATTTACGCTGGATGACCGTTGTTAAATAAATGATTAATAGGAATACCCATGAGCAATTACCAAGAAAATAATATCACTAAATCGCAGCTTGATACTGCACAAGATACGCTTCAGCCTGGTGCTGTGACGACCATCACTGATAGTCTACGTTACCAAAGCGATCCTCTCGCGGTTTTTCACACTTTATGTGCTGATAAAACAAATACACTATTACTTGAATCTGCCGAAGTTGATAAAAAGCATCAATTAAAAAGCTTACTATTGATTGATACTGCAGTAAAAATCGTCTGCAACGCAAATAGTGTTACCTTTACAGCATTAACTCACAATGGTGAAAATGCCCTTGCCTTTGCCAAGCAAGCTTTAGCTGAAGATGCCCAGATAACAGGTGATAAACAAGCATTCACCGCTACTTTCACCGAAATACCTCAACAACTCGATGAACGTTCACGCTTACTTGCTGTTAACCCTTTTCAAAGCTTACGTTTATTTACACAATTAAAGAACAGTAATCATCACCCTTTTGCCGTGTTTCTTGGTGGTGCTTTTGCTTTTGATATGATGGCAATGAGTGAAAGTCTGCCAGAGGTTAATGACGGTGAGAACAGCTGCCCTGACTTTGTTTATTACCTTGCCGAAACATTAGTGGTAATTGACCACGAACAACAATCAAGTGAAGTAATCGCCAATCTATTTACCGGCGAACATTATCAAAATGCGCAAAGCTTCGCCTTAGCAAAAATTGCCGCCATTAAAGCCAGTTTATTAGCGGATATAACAGCAAATTTTGCAGCAAAAATAAGTAGAACTACAACAACTAACAAGCCGAAAACAGCGCTAACTTGTGACATTGACGATGAGGCTTTTTGTAATATTGTTAATGACTTAAAAGAAAATATTTTGGCTGGTGATATTTTTCAGGTAGTGCCTTCTCGTACATTTAGCCTACCTTGTTCGAACACCCTCAATGCCTATAAAGCCTTAAAACACCATAACCCAAGTCCTTATATGTTTTATCTACATGACAGCGAGTTTTGTATTTTCGGTGCTTCTCCTGAATCAGCGCTTAAATATCAACAAAGCAATCGACAAGTCGAAATTTACCCTATTGCAGGGACACGCCCTCGTGGCTTTAATGCTGATGGTAGCCTATCACCGGATTTAGACAGCCGTATTGAACTCGACTTACGCTTAGACAAAAAAGAATTGGCTGAACATATCATGTTGGTTGATTTAGCGCGCAATGACATTGCTCGCGTGAGTCAACCCGGCACACGACATGTTGCTGATTTATTAAAAGTTGACCGTTATTCGCATGTTATGCATTTAGTTTCTCGTGTTTGCGGTACATTAGAAGTGGAATTAGACGCGCTGCATGCTTATCAAGCTTGTATGAATATGGGCACGTTATCGGGTGCCCCCAAAGTTAAAGCAACGTCTTTAATTCGAGAGGTTGAAGGTAAGCGTCGTGGCAGTTATGGCGGCGCTGTTGGCTATTTAACGGGTGATGGTGATATGGATACTTGTATCGTCATACGTTCAGCATTTGTTAAAAATAAGCAAGCACAAATTCAAGCCGGTGCCGGGGTAGTATTTGATTCTGATCCGCAATCAGAAGCCAATGAAACCCGACAAAAAGCGCAAGCAGTGATCAGTGCTATTAATGAAGCTGAAGATAAAGAGTTGATCGTTTCTCATCAAGAAAGAGTCCAAGTCAGCTCAAATAATACCGCGCCAGCACAGGAGGTTAAATAATGAACACTACTAATTTAACAGCCAACACCTATGCGACATCAACACCAAATACACTACCTGAAATTGTCATGTTAGATAATCTTGACTCATTTACCTATAACTTGGTGGATGAGTTTCGTTGTTTAGGCTATCAACTCACTATTTACCGTAATACGCTCAGCGCTGAGTTTATTTTTCAAAAGTTGCAAGAGAAGCAGCAAAGTAACAGTGCTGGTGTTATTTTAGTGCTTTCTCCTGGCCCAGGTGACCCAACACATGCTGGCTGTTTAATGCCATTGCTTGCGCGCTGCGCTGGGAAATTTCCAATTTTGGGGATTTGTTTAGGTCATCAAGCATTAGTACAGCACTATGGCGGGGTTATTGACCGAGCACCTGAAGTGGTACATGGTAAATCTTCAAATATGCGTCATAACAATGTTGGCGCTTTTAAAGATATTACGAATCCTTTACCTGTTGCTCGCTATCACTCGCTTTTTGCCCGTAGAGTACCGCAACAACTGACCATAACGGCAGAGGTTACTTTATCTAGCGATAAAGCAGGTATTACCTTGCCTATGGCTATTGAACATAGCTTAGATGCAGCAATCGGCTTTCAATTTCATCCAGAGTCAATATTAACCACATTTGGCACCCATTTATTAGCACAAAGTCTTAGCCATTTATCAACCTTAGCTAATCAAACCATCTACAAAGTACAAGGCCATGCTCATGACAACAACTGCTCTTAACCTTACTCGTTCACAAAACGGCCAAAAAGCAAACAATGATGATATGACTCATAGTGCGCTTAATACCTTAGTCAGTGGTGATTCGTTAACACAACAACAAAGTCACGATGTTTTTGAACAAGTAATTAATGGTCATGTTGCGCCTGAGCGTTTAGCGGCAATTTTGACGGCATTAAAAATGAAAGGTGAAACTCCTGCCGAGATTGCTGGTGCAGCGATTGCTATACGTGCCAATGCAACCCCTTTCCCTACCCAAACGACTGCGGTTGCCGACTGTGTTGGTACTGGTGGTGATGGTGCCAATACCATCAACATTTCAACTACTGCAGCTATATTAGCAGCAGCCTGTGGCTTAAAAATGGCAAAGCATGGTAACAGAAGTGTTTCCAGCATGTCTGGTTCAGCTGATTTGCTTGAAGCCTTTGGTGTTAATCTGACTATGTCACCTGAAGTGGCAAGTCAATGTTTAGCACAAGCCAATATTTGCTTTTTATATGCCCCTGCCTATCACACTGGCTTTAAACATGCGGCACCCGTGCGTAAAGCCATGGCAATACGAACCTTATTCAATATTTTAGGACCATTAGTTAACCCAGCAAAACCCGACATAATGCTGCTTGGTGTTTATATCCCTGAATTAATTACCCCGATAGCTCAAGCATTATTATTAACCGGCGTTAAACACGCTTGGGTGGTACATGGTAGCGGCTTAGATGAAATAGCTTTACATGGTAAAACTCAAGTCACTGAAATTGATGATGGTAAACTCGTACAAAAAGATATTTCACCGGCAGATTTTGGCTTGAAAAACTATACTTTGGCTGATATTAAAGGGGGCACGCCTCAAGAAAATGCCGAAATGGTAAAAGCAATATTGGCAGGTAAAGGTCAAGAAGCGCACAATAGTGCGGTGATCATTAATTGTGCAGCGTTACTCTATCTGCATCGTGAACAATTACATGGTCAAGCCGACACTTTATTGTTAGCAGCGCAGCATGCCGCTAAAGTACTTAGCTCTGGCGTGGCAGAAAAAACCTTAGCAGATTTAGTGCGAGTATCTAATTCAGGAGTAACCGTATAATGAGCAATATTCTTGAACAGATTGTCGCTAATCGCCGCTTAGAGATAGCAAAACTAAAAGCAACTATGCCATTAGTTAGTTTTATTGATGATTTAACGCCATCAAAAAAAGACCTTTATAAAGCATTAACACGGACAGCAGAAAAGCCATATGCGGGTTTTATTTTAGAATGCAAAAAAGCATCGCCGTCGAAAGGCTTGATCAGAGAAGATTTCAATGTTACTGACATTGCAGGAATTTATGATAACTATGCCGCGGGCATTTCAGTATTAACTGAGCATAAATATTTTCAAGGTGACTTTAGCTACCTTAAAACCGTGAGTGATTTAGTCAAATGCCCAGTCTTAAATAAAGACTTCTTTTTTGACAGCTACCAAGTTTATTTAGCAAGGCACTATGGCGCTGACGCCATATTATTAATGTTAAGTGTGCTAAGCGACGATGAATATAATGACTTAGCCGCGGTGGCTCAGTCGTTAAATTTAGCCATTCTAACGGAAGTATCAAATGAAGCAGAGCGTGATCGCGCTGTTGCCTTAAACGCAAAACTCATTGGCATTAATAATCGTAACTTACGTGATCTTTCTACCGATATATCACGTACCTTTGACCTAGCGCCAACGATTCCAGATGACCGTATTGTTATCTCTGAGTCAGGCATTTATAACAACGCGCAAGTCAGAGAACTTGCTCCGGCTGTTGATGGCTTTTTAGTCGGCAGTTCGATCATGGCAGAAGCTGATATTGACCTCGCCTGTCGTCAGCTTATTTTTGGTCACCATAAAGTTTGCGGCTTAACCCGCCCTGAGCATGCCGTTTTTGCCATTGATGCAGGCGCTGAATTTGGCGGTCTTATTTTTGCCGAGAAATCGCCAAGGTGCATTAGTAAAGCACAAGCAAAAACCATTGTTAGCAAAAACTCGAGTCTTAAATATGTCGGCGTGTTTGTTGATCATCCTCAACATGAAGTTATTGCCTTAGCTAAAGAGTTACAGCTCTCGGCCGTACAATTACACGGCCAAGAATCTGATGATTATATTGCCAGTTTACGTGAAAAATTAAGCCAAGACTGTCAAATATTCAAAGCTTTACCGGTAGAGAGCGTCGTACCGAGCCTTACCAACCATGTTGAGCACATCGTACTCGACGGTAAACATGCGGGTAGTGGCGCAAGTTTTAACTGGCAAGCGTTAGCTGATAGCGAACAAGACTTATCCCGCTGTTTTTTAGCCGGTGGTTTACAATTAGATAATATCACCCAAGCTTGTCAGCAACTGTGCAATCAAGAATTATTTGGCTTAGATATCAACTCAGGTGTTGAATCAAGCCCTGGCATTAAATGTCGCGATAAACTGCAACAAGTTTTCGCCCAAATACGGAATTATTAAGATGTTAAAATCTACAAATGAAGATCAGGTTAAAAAAACCTTACCCGCCTATTTTGGTGAGTTTGGTGGCATGTTTGTTGGTGAATTATTGGTACCTGCTTTAGAGCAGCTTGAACAAGCTTTTATCGAATCACAATCCGATGAAGCGTTTTTACAAGAGTTTAATAAACTACTGACCAGTTATGCTGGTCGCCCAACACCGCTGACTTTATGTCGTAATATTGTTAAAAACCCATTAGCAAAAATTTATTTAAAGCGTGAAGATTTACTTCACGGCGGCGCGCATAAAACCAACCAAGTATTGGGGCAAGCGTTACTCGCAAAACGCATGGGTAAAACTGAAATAATTGCGGAAACTGGCGCGGGTCAACATGGCGTAGCCACAGCGATTGCTTGTTCGCTATTAGGTTTGAAATGTAAAGTTTATATGGGCGCAGTTGATTGTCAGCGTCAACAGCCGAATGTTTTTCGTATGCAACTGATGGGCGCTGAAGTTATCCCCGTAACCGCTGGCAGCGGCACGCTAAAAGATGCGGTTAATGAAGCATTACGCGACTGGTCAGCAAATTACGAAAACGCCCATTACTTGTTAGGCACTGCCGCAGGGCCTCACCCATTTCCGACTATTGTTCGTGAATTTCAGAAAATGATCGGTGAAGAAGCCAAGCAGCAACTCCTTGCAGAAGAAGGTCGCTTACCTGATTACGTTATCGCCTGTGTTGGTGGTGGCTCGAATGCTATTGGTATGTTCAATGACTTTATCGGTGATGCAGGCGTGAAACTAATTGGCGTTGAAGCCGGTGGTAAAGGTATTGATACCACACAACATGGCGCAACATTAGTCGCGGGTACTAAAGGCATGTTACACGGTAACTACACTTACATTATGCAAGATAAGGCCGGACAGATAGAAGAGTCTTACTCAGTATCAGCGGGTCTTGATTATCCTGCCGTTGGTCCACAACATGCGCATTTAAAAGATACTGGTCGTGCCCAATATGTGCCTATAAATGACGATGAAGCCTTAGCTGCATTTCAATTATTAGCACGTAACGAAGGTATTATTCCTGCACTAGAGTCCTCTCATGCCTTAGCACACGCTTTGAAAATGGCTGACCAAGTTACAACGGAAACCCTATTCTTGGTCAATTTATCTGGTCGAGGTGATAAAGATTTAGCCCATGTAAACGCAATTATATCACCAGAGACTGCTGAAAAAAGTGATGTGAAACATAGAGGAGAAGCATAATGAACCAAGCAACTAACCTTGGTCAGCGTTATGACCTAGCCTTTGGAAAATTAGCCAAGAAAAATGAAGGTGCTTTTATACCTTTCGTTACCATTGGCGACCCTAATGCTGAACAGTCGTTTGCCATCATAAAAACCTTGATTGACGCCGGCGCAGATGCTTTAGAGCTTGGTATACCGTTTTCTGATCCCAGTGCTGATGGTATCACGATTCAAATGGCAGCTTTACGCGCTTTAAATGCCAATATTAATACCGATGTTTGTTTAGAAATTTTAACCCGCGTTCGCGCTTATGCACCTGACATCCCTATTGGTTTACTACTTTATGGCAACTTAGTCTTTGCCCGTGGCATTGATAACTTCTATCGTGATGTCGCGCACGCTGGCGTTGACTCTGTGCTTATTGCCGATTTACCGATACGCGAAAGTGAGCCATTTAGACAAGCAGCTACCGCACATGGCGTTGCAGCTATTTTTATTGCCCCACCTAACGCGAGCGACACGACTTTACAAAAAGTCGCTGAATTTAGCGCCGGTTATACATATGTATTAAGTCGAGTTGGCGTAACAGGCACAGAAACTGAAGCAGAAATGACCGGCCATAAACTGATTGATATTTTAGATAAATACCAAGCAGCACCATCAGTTATTGGCTTTGGTATATCAAAACCTGAACAAGTTAAAGCGGCATTAGCAACCGGCGCAAAAGGCGCAATAAGTGGCTCTGCGGTGGTTAAGATTATTGAAAATAACTTATCCGATCATCACGCGATGTTAAAAGCGTTAACTGAATTTGTTCAAGCAATGAAACAAGCAACCAAGCTATAATTATGACTAACTGAGATAGCCTAATCTAATGAAATTTGATTAGGCTAAACTCTATTGCACAACGTTATAAGAGTAAGTAACTCCTTCACATCGACATACAGGAGGTATTAATGTCGTAATACATCGACGGTGACTATTATATGTAGTCATTCAAACGTTGCCTAACACCGTTAAATATCAGAATATAACTAAATTTGACCGGTAACGATAAGCTTATTACTGTCGTTGATATTTCATATCTTAATGTTAGCTAATACCACAAAATCGACCTAATTTAGACGTGAATTTATCACCATAAAGCGTCTACTTTGCCACCATTGCTGTCGTTCGCATAATGGCAATAGTGATCTATCTCACTTGGTGATTGATACTCTTAAGAGCATATAATTATTGTTTATTGTTATTTTGGTAAATTAAGACTATAAAAGTATGGTGTTCGATACATTTTATAAGGAAATTTACTATGTCCAATATTAAATCTCGCGAAGAAATATTTATTGAATTGTCGCTTTCTCAAAGTATGAATGTAGACAACCTTCCAGAAAACCTACAAAGTCCTGAATGTGACATCGCATGGCCTCATATTTCATGGGTTCGCACAAACAATAAGGCATATATGAATTATTTGGAGGCACTTTCAGAGGGCTAAGCGAGAGTTTATGCTGTGCTCATTGCTCAGGATCATAACATTAAAGCGCAAAATTTTATTTGGAATTGTTATTCAATTGGAGGTGAAGCAGCATTTAATAAATTAGCTGATCAAGCCAATTTGCCATTCGGAGTAGGCGGATAATAAAATTAAAAAAACATACTAATGTGATTAGCCAACATTCAATGAGCTTGCAGGAGGCATCGAACCACCAATCCCGATTGATTATTCAATCGACTGGCGAGTTAGCCACCAATATAGCGGTCAAAGAGACTTTAAACCATAGCGATAGTTTTTCCTACTTTGCAGCCATTAGTACCAAAACTCAGCAGTGTATTTTTTCAACTTGTTACTTGAATAAAAATAAATAGATTAAAAAATAGCTTGAGCATACGAATCATAAGGAAAGTACAGTATGTCAGATGAAGAAGCCAAAAAACAAATCAGCCCTAAAGATTTGAATGTACTGAAACGCAATGCCGTAGTAGATGACGAAGATTTAGTATTCACTCCAAAAGTGAGAAAAAAAGTACCAGAAGATACAGAGAACACCTCAGGCTCCTTTGAAAAAGGTAAAGGCAATAGTGAAGATATTGTTCTAGATTCTATTAAAGTCGTAAATAAGCATTTAACCATCGATCTGATTGACGGGGAACCATTGTTTAATTTTGATGATAATGTACTTCAAGTGACGAATAGCGAACCAACTCCATGCCAAATCTCAGGTTTGCAAGAATACATGTATGCTTTTGGTATAGATAATGTTAGCCAAAAAGATATCCAAAACTATTTTGATAAGCATAAAGGGGAGGTAATATGCGACTTTTTAGGCTATGAACCCTTTAACCTTACTAACTTATCTCCTAGTAAAGCAATCAGCATTAGAGGTATATGCGCTAAAGCTGGCGGGAAGCCAATTGCTAACTTTTTAGGATACGACTCACTCAAACCTAATGATAAAGACCCTAATGGCGATCCACCCAACAACATAAAAGTGCCTACTAAAGTAGTTGTTGCTCAATGCTTCGCACCTGATGTTAAGGAATACCTACTCAATATTAATTTTGTTAAATCAAAAGAAGCTGAACAATCTTTGAATTTAAAGCTTCCCGTAATTGGCTTATTCAGTTATTCATCCCACAAAGTTACACTTGAGCAAAATGACGAATTTAAAGATAAATCTGTCGAATTCAACATAGGCATAAAAGTGATTCCCGTCATATGGGTACATTGGCTAGGCCATTTTTTTGTTACTTTTAAAGAAGTAGAAGTGACACCACACATTTCTTACCATTTCATCAAAAATAAAGAACAAACACTTACTGTCCTTCGTGATAAATTTGAACTTACCAAACATAGCGGTGACATAGACAAAACTATCACTAATGGATCAAAGCCAATAATTTCATCTATCGAAAAAGCAGAAAGTAAAGAAGCTTTTATAGATTTAAACGTTGGTAATATACTGGTAAATTCAGGCTTAATCCCCAAAAATATAAATTTGACAATAAACGCTAAATGTTCTTTTAAGTCTAATACGAAAATTAGTTTTGAGCATTTATTACCTGCTGGTCATATCTATAAGTTAGAGAATTCGGATTGTCCATATATCACTAATTGGCATGCGCATTAATATGGTTGCCAATTAGGGAAATCAACAGGCCTTAGGTTTAAACCACCTAAAATAATCACTTTAATCGTTTAATAATAAAGAACATTAGGTTAAAACGAATTAGTGGAACGCCCGCTTCTATATCAGTTTAAGACAATTAGGAGGTTACTATGAGTGACCCCAATGAGCTTGAAGCAGACCTTAGCCAAGACTAACTACTAATGTCGTTTTAGCGCGCAAAGTTTACATTAGTAGCTTTATAATGAACGACTGCTATGGTGAATTTTCGACTGTCTGGCTTGATTAAAACTTATAAATTAAACTGTCATATCGAGTTTGAGTTACGATATATTAGATTTTGTTACTTAACCTGAACTTTGAATAATGAGTGCTTGATGTTCAAGTGAATCAATAATTTAAGTCATTAAGCGAAGACCATCGCAAGGTTAACATCACAATAAGTACCATCAAGGCTTCATTTTATTCCATTATCAAGGCAGAACGTTTATCAATAGCGGGCTATTTATCGACGTTTTAACGCGGAGAGTGGGTGAAAAGGAAGTGTTGAGAAAGTGCTGCTTATCCAGAGTTCAGGTTACTTAGTGTTTATCTGGAACAAAAAACTGACCGTTCATTGACGTGAATGGATCTACTAATGACTCAAAATACAGGATGGATAAACAGACTTCAACATCGTCATTCCTTCACATCCATGTGATCATGACATACCGTTCATCCTGAACATAAAAAGCTCATAAGGTTTAACTTATGAGCTTTTTTTAGCACTTAACTTTTGAAGCAACGACACGACTAACTCGTCATTAGCTCTAATCGCCGATTTTTGCCCAAGTATCACGTAAGCCAACTGTACGGTTAAATACTAGTTTTCCAGCGGCGCTATCTTCTGCTGATATTTTGTTATCTAAACAAAAATAGCCTTGGCGCTCAAATTGAAATGCTTGTTCAGGTTTTGCTGTCGCTAACGATGGCTCAACCTTGGCATTGCTAATAATGACCAATGAATCAGGATTCATTACACTATGAAAATCTTCTGCTGCACCTGGATTAGGCACAGTGAACAAACGTTCATACAAACGAATTTCAGCATCAAGACTTTGCTCAGCAGCAACCCAATGAATCACACCTTTAGGTTTAGTACCGTCAGTTGGGTTTTTACCTAAAGTTTCAGGGTCATATTGACAGTAAACCGTAGTAACCTTGCCGTCTTCATCTTTGTCACAACGTGTCGCCGTGACAACATAAGCACCACGTAAACGTACTGCTTTATCTAGCACTAAGCGCTTATACTTTTTGTTCGCTTCTTCACGAAAATCTTCCGCTTCAATGTAAAGCGTTTTAGCAAATGGCACAATACGTGAGCCTTGGCTTTCATCACTTGGATGGTTTTTCACCTCAAGACTTTCAACGCTATCATCAGGGTAATTCTCGATAACTAATTTAATAGGGTCGAGTACAGCCATCGCTCGTGGTGCATTGTCATTTAAATCTTCACGGATACAAGCATCTAAGACACTCATTTCAACGGTGTTGTCCATTTTCGTTACGCCAATGCGTTTGGAAAATTCACGTAATGAACCTGGTGTAAAACCTCGGCGACGAAATGCAGCAATCGTTGGCATACGCGGATCATCCCAACCACTGACTAATTTTTCTTCAACAAGATTATTCAGCTTACGTTTACTCATCACGGTGTATTCTAGATTTAAACGTGAAAATTCATACTGACGCGGCGTAGTTTCAATAGAGATATTTTCAATAACCCAATCATATAAACGACGGTTATCTTGAAACTCTAAGGTACAAATTGAATGGGTAACACCTTCAATTGCATCCGAAATGCAATGTGTAAAGTCGTACATAGGATAAATGCACCACTTATTACCTGTTTGATGATGATGAGCAAATTTAACCCGATAAATAATAGGATCACGCATACACATGAAGCTTGATGCCATGTCAATTTTAGCTCGCAGCGCGCACTCACCCTCTTTAAAGCCCCCCTCTTTCATCTTTTCAAATAAAGCCAAGTTCTCTTCAACAGACGTGTCACGAGAAGGACTATTTTTGCCCGGCTGTTTTAATGTACCGCGATACTCTCGAGTTTCTTCAGCGTTTAAAAAACAAACATAAGCCAAACCTTTTTCGATAAGTTCAACAGCGTAGCCGTATAAACGATCAAAATAATCTGAAGAATAATGAATATCACCCGCCCATTCAAAACCAAGCCACTTAACGTCTGCTTGAATAGAATTTACGTAATCAATATCTTCTTTTTCAGGGTTGGTATCATCAAAACGTAAGTTACATAAACCATTGTAATCTTGAGCAATACCAAAGTTTAAACAGATAGCTTTCGCATGACCTATATGTAAAAAACCATTAGGCTCAGGCGGAAAACGTGTTTGTACTTTATTATGTTTGCCACTGGCAAGATCCGCATCGATGATTTGGCGAATAAAATTGGTTGGACGGTTTTCTACTTCCGACATCCACAGAACCCCTAAAATATTAAAATTTAAATAATGTAATTGAAGATATTATATCAATAGAATTAACATCAACGCACCTAAAGAATAGTAATTCTATCTTGAAAATGACATATATAATGGAATAACCTTAAGATACCAGACACCGTGATAAGTAAAGTCACGTTAAATAAGCTATTGAATGAAAATAATAGCCTCGAATAAAAAGACCCTTTATTGATCATTAACACAAAACTACTAAAAAATAACCGCTTGAAATGGATTACAGCTCCGAAAACTTATCTTAGTTAAATAATTGCTTTGCACTAGCTAAGCGCCCTATCATTGAAGATAAAACTCAATAAACACATTCACATCAGATAATTATGTTGTTATCTTATCGGTTATAAAATATTTTTTGACGGTTTAAATAGCTCTTCATGCCTGAATGTTCATCTCCATTAAACGCCAACTCAGCTAACGCTTTTGTCTTAAAAGACGCGAAGCAATGGCAACAGAAATCTAACAGTCAAATGCTTGTTAATGGCTATTATCGAGCAGGTACTAAAAACGCCAAACGTATTCATTTATTACACGGCACCGGTTTTTCCGCCATGACTTTAGCAGCCATGGCCTCACAACTGCCGAGCGATTGGTCCATTTGGTTAACGGATGTACCTGGACACGGTGGTTCAACACAGCCTACAACAAAAATGCCAAATTGGCAGAAAATGGCTAATACTGTCGCCGATGCTATTTATCAACAAGCTAACGTGAAAGAAGATGGTCCTCTTATTGGTATTGGTCATTCAATGGGTGGAGTGCTAACCTTACTTGCAGGGGCTAAATATCCTGATTTATTCAGTGAGATTATTTTACTCGATCCGGTTTTATTCCAAACAGAGATGATCATAGCGCAACAACTTATGCGTGTAACCGGGGTTTGGCGGCAAAGAGCAATGGTTAAGTCTGTCGCCAATCGTACAGCAGTATGGCCGAACGTTGAAGCGATGAGAATAAATATTGCGAGCAAGCCCTTTTATAAAACCTGGCACCCACAAGTTATTGATGATTATTGTCAATACTCGACTGTTAAGCTTAAAGACCAAGTAGATTCACTCACTCTAAGTTGTACACCAAATTGGGAAGCATCTATTTTTGGCTCTTACCCAAAAGGTTTATGGCAAGCAGTACACAATATTGATATACCAGTGAAGATACTTGTGGCAAATAAAAGCTATTTTTTTATTCCAAAAGCAGTTAAAAGAGCCGCGAAAGTTAATAAAAATATTCAATGGCAATCATTTGGTCAATACCACTGTTTTCCAATGGAAGAGCCGGCAGAAACAGCAGAAATAATTACTCGCATAATGAACGCCAAGCGTTAATAGCAAGTTTAAACATACATGCTATTAATCATTGCACTGACGTTTTATGATACTTTACCTAAATTCGACTTAAGGGCTAATAGTGTTTTGAAATTAAAACATATAACCGCTTTCCTGCGACTTGAGTTATAGCTTAACACTGCTATTTAATGACTGAGTTATTTAATGGCAAATAAATTTATCCACAATAGTGAGTTAAAATGACTGTAAATAACATTAATTTTAACGATTACTTTAACCATGCCTTGCTGAGGAAATTCTTGTTGAAATATATATTCGGCTTCATTTTTATTTGCTTTATATTTACAGTAAAAGCTAAAGACTTAAGCTTAGAAGTGGTGAGTGAACATTGGCCGCCCTTTATCATTCAAAACGCCGAGAAAGCTGAAGATGTTTCAGGTATTGTCACCAATAAAATTAAAGATATTCTGACGCTTTCTAACCTTAATTACACCATTAATACCTACCCTTGGGCTCGTAGTTATCATTTAGCAACAACTAAGCCCAACGTGCTTATTTATTCTATATATAAAACAAAAAAACGTGCCCCGCACTTTACATGGTTTTGCCCAATTCACCCAAAAACTCCGGTAAATATTTATAAGTTAAGAAATAACAAAACTGACATAACAACATTAACGTCACTTAAAAAAGCAGTTATTGGTGTTCTGCGAAATGATAACAGCCATAATTACATGCTTAATAATGGCTTTACTGTCGGTGGTAATTTAACTGTTTCGTCTAATGAAGAAAGTAACATTAAGAATCTCTTGAATGGAAAAATCGATGCTGTAATTCAATCTCGGGAAGCACTAATCTATCGTTTACAAGCAACGGGGTTCACCATAGATGACCTAGAAGTTGGCTTTCAATTACATCAGAACATGAGTACTGAGCATTGCATGGCTCTGAGTAAAGGCTCATCACCTGAAGTGATTAGTGCCCTTGAAACAGCATTTAACCTTTGGCAAGCTCAGCAGAAAAAGTAATTTTTCAAGCATTATCGAGGTGTTTTATCTTAGTCATTGATAATCCGTGTTTATTTATAAGTTGTTTGAAAATTTGATGTTCCCTATTCATAATTATAAATTGAACGATTCAAGCTCGATTACAGGTCAATATGGATAGATAATTAAAAGTTAAACTTAACGAGGTAAAAATGAATATTAGAGCATTACTAATATCTGCAATATTGTTTCCCTGTATAACGCCCCCTCTGGCGATAGCAGCAGACACTGAGTCACCCCAACAGGTGATGACGACAGGGCTAAACCATATTGGCCTCACGGTTAAAAATCTATCAGCATCAAGTGATTTTTTTATCCACACCTTAGGTTGGAAACAAGCGGGAGGCTATCCTGATTACCCATCAATATTTGTTACCGATGGCAAGATTTTTGTTACCTTATGGCAAACGAAAAATCCTGAACATGCTATTGAATTTGATAGGAAAAATAATATTGGATTGCACCATTTAGCCTTGACAGTTAATAGTGAAGAAACCCTAGAAGTATTACATCAGCGATTCAAACTGATGCCGAGTGTTGTTATAGAATTCGCTCCTGAACTCAATGGTAAAGGCCCAACTAAACATATGATTATTCGTGAACCTAGCGGTAATCGTATTGAATTTGCTTACACACCGTCAAGAAATAAATAGCGCAATGCTCCCCTGCTATTGACTTTGTATGACATAAAAAAGCGCAGTTTAACTGCGCTTTTTAGTTTTAGTTTTAGTAAAGCTAAATTGCTTATCTAAAACTGAGCAACAACTTGTTCAACAACCATTTTAATCGCTTTACTTGGATTATCTTGCTCCGAAGATTTAATACGCTTTACAGCCCAACCATGCCATACCGGTTGATGACTTTTAACATCATATACATCTATCGCCAGCTTTCCTTCAGTATAGTTTTTAACATAATTATCATTGTTTATAACCATACTGCCGTAATAGCCATGGCCCCAAAAAAAACCGCTGCGATAGGTTGATGGTAATGAGTCAACTTTAACTTTATCTCGACTCCCCATCGTATATGAAATAGTAAAATCGGCAGCTTCGGCATCACTGACCAATTGATAGCCTTTAGCAATAAAAGCTTGTTCAATAGCGTTATCAATACGTACTTTCATCACAGGATTAGCATCAACAGGCTCCGCTAATACTTTACTTTCATTAAGCCAAGCAAAGGTTTTATAATGCGATGTGCTAATTTCACTATTGCGATCAAAGTCAACTCTGGCTTGTTGTGTTGAGACACAACCTGCCATTACCCCCATCAGTGCTAGCAGTACAATTAATTTATTTTTTAACATAAATCCTTCCAAATAACTTTGCTGTATTAAAACTCGAAAACCAGACTATCATAAATAGAGCAGTATACCCATGACACTTCAAGATGCAGAATTTTAACTTGAAGCGTCAATGTGACTTTAAAAATACCCTACTTTATTATATCCCCATACCACCTTATGATACAGAATTGACTCAAACTTCCTGAAATTCGCATATTAAAGAGTTATGACTATATGACCCCGCATACCAGTAATTAATCTCAAAAGTTGTGCCCTTGAGCTAACAAAAAATAAAAACTTATAAGTAATGAGCAGTTTTTCATTGACAGCTGCAAGCAAACCCCTTAAAACTATGTGCATAGTTTTTATTATATTTATTTTCTGACATGAACTTAATTAACACACTTATTTATCTCCTCACAGTCGTCTTGGTCTTGCAACCAATGCGTGGATAAAGTTGTGTGTAAAAAATAAAATAAAATTTCAACAACAAACCCTCGCTCTGCAAAGACCGAGGGTTTTTTTTACACTTTATTCATAAAAATTTAAATTATTAAAGGGATTACATATGACAAAAGAACTATTTTCAGGTGCTGAATTGGTGGTAAAAACCCTATCAGCACTTAAGGTTAAATATCTATTCGGTTATCCGGGGGGAACAGTATTAGATATTTATGACGCACTTTTTCGCCAAGATGACGTCGAGCATATTCTGGTACGTCATGAGCAAGCAGCAACCCATATGGCGGATGGTTTTGCGCGCGCCACTGGCGAAGTAGGTGTAGTTCTAGCCACTTCAGGCCCCGGCGCTACTAACTGTATTACCGGTATAGCTACCGCCTATATGGATTCAATACCTATGGTGGTACTTTCTGGTCAAGTACCAACGGGGCTAATTGGTGATGATGCTTTTCAAGAAACCGATATCGTTGGTTGCTCTCGTCCAATTGTTAAGCACAGCTTCAACTGCCGCAATGTCGCTGATATCCCGAATACCATAGCTAAAGCATTTTATATTGCTAGCACAGGCCGACCTGGCCCTGTTGTTATTGAGCTTCCTAAAGATATTTTAATGCCACAGTATACCGCTGAGTTTATCTTAAATTCAGCGGTCAATATGCGCTCTTACAACCCGACGGTGAAAGGACATCACCGTCAGATTAAAAAAGCGGTACAAGCTATCACACAAGCAAAGCGCTTGGTTATCTATTCAGGTGGTGGCGTAATTATCGCCAATGCTGCAGAGTTACTAACACAATTAGTCGAAAAGCTTAATGCACCAATTACTAATACTTTAATGGGCTTAGGCGGAGTATCTGGCTTGCATGATAACTTTATTGGCATGTTAGGTATGCACGGTAGCTTAGAGGCGAATAAAGCCATGGCACATGCTGATGTGATTCTTGCCTTAGGAGCAAGATTTGATGATCGTGTTACTAATAATGTTAAAAAGTTCTGTCCGAATGCCACTATTGTGCATGTAGATATTGATCCCACATCAATATCTAAAACAATTAACGCACATATTCCGGTCGTAGGTTTAGTCGATATTGTGCTGAAACAATTACTTGCTGAGCTTGAAGAAAAGCAATTTTGCATTAACGAGCCAGAAAACCAAACTTGGTGGCAACAAATAGCACAATGGCGAGCAGTTAAAAGCGTTAGTTATCAACAAACTGACAGTAAAATAAAACCTCAACGCGTTATTGAAGCTATGTATAAAGCAACCAACGGAGATGCTTACGTATGCTCTGATGTTGGTCAACATCAGATGTTTGCTGCACAATATTACCCCTTTGCCAAACCAAGACAGTGGATCAATTCAGGCGGGCTTGGCACGATGGGCTTTGGCTTACCTGCGGCTATGGGAGTAAAGCTAGCCTTTCCTGATAGTCATGTTATTTGTATTACTGGCGATGGCTCAATCCAAATGAATATTCAAGAGCTGTCTACGTGTCTGCAGTATAATTTGTCCGTTGTCATCATCTCACTAAATAACCGTTCATTAGGTATGGTACGCCAATGGCAAGATATGGTTTATGGCGGTCGTCATTCCTCTTCTTATATGGAGTCTTTGCCTGACTTTGTCAAACTAGCTGAGTCTTATGGTCATGTCGGCATTCAAATTAATGCCCTTGAAGAGTTAGAAGAAAAAATACAACAAGCTTTTGCCATTAAAAACCGTCTTGTTTTTGTTGATGTGCTTGTCGATGAAAATGAACATGTATACCCGATGCAAATACGTACCGGTGCAATTGATGAAATGTGGATAAAAAAAGGAGTTAAAGCCTAATGCGCAGAATTTTAGCCATATTATTAGAAAACGAAGCTGGATCACTGTCTCGCATTGTTGGCCTGTTTTCACAACGAGCATTTAACATTGAGAGTTTAACCGTTGCCCCCACGGAAGATCCGAGCTTATCTCGTATTACCATAGCAACTAAGGGTAATGACAAAATACTTGAACAAATAGTTAAGCAAGTCAACAAACTTATTGATGTCATAAAAATTACTGATCTAACTGAAAGAAGTCATGTCGAGCGAGAATTATTACTCATTAAAGTATTAGCCATGAGTGATAAATCACGTACCGAAGTAAAACGTATAACAGATATATTTAGAGGCGCAATTATCGACATAGGTAAACAAACCTACACTATTGAGTTAACCGGTGACGCAGAAAAAATTAATGCCTTTATCAGCGCATTAGCCAATGAAACAGAGATCATTGAATCAGTCAGATCAGGATGTGTTGGTATTGCTCGTGGTGAAAAAGCATTAAGAGTAAAGCAGTAAAGCAGTAAAGCAGTAAAGCAGTAAAGCAGTAAAGCAGTAAAGCAGTAAAGCAGTAAAGCAGTAAAGCAGTAAAGCAGTAAAGCAGTATATAACAGTGTTATATTAGCCCAAAAAAGTAAAAAGCCAGCAAGTTGCTGGCTTTTTCTCAAAAGTGCTTGATTA
Organism: Colwellia sp. M166; assembly: GCF_024585285.1. Classification (NCBI taxonomy): domain Bacteria; kingdom Pseudomonadati; phylum Pseudomonadota; class Gammaproteobacteria; order Alteromonadales; family Colwelliaceae; genus Colwellia; species Colwellia sp. M166. The sequence continues at coordinate 4,407,921 of NZ_CP040755.1, read as the reverse complement.
CCTTTTATTAATTCAGCTTATCGTTAGAAAAATCTACGGCGTAAGCCAACTAACATTAGTAAGCATAAACCACTAAAACCAATACCTGCGCCTTGTCTTTCAACTTTTTCTTCAACTTCACTACAATCTTCAATTTCACCATTTGTTGGCTTCAAGGTAACCGCACGTACGACATCTTCAAATAACGGCTCACCTTGTGAATCAAGCATTAACGCGCCTTTTGCATCGCGGCGAGGAACTCTAATCAACGCTGTTGCTGAGATTTCATCTGCATCATTAATGTCACGCGCTTCAATAATAGTATAAGCACTATCACAAGTTAAAAAGTCATTTAAATCAGTAAAAACTTTACTGGTAATATCATAAACAAAACCATGAGTTCTTCTAGGAGAACTACTACCGCTATCATTATGGGTTTCGACTTCACCTTCGCCGACAATTTTACCCGCTTCATTAATGGCACGAGCAGTACTTGAACTGCCGGTGAAAAAATCGGCAGGTAATATCATTTCCATTTTTTCCGCATTAGTATCAACATGATAAAACTTAGTACGCAGATTACCGTTAACATACGTACTAGCATGCCCGACAGCAATACCCTCATCATTAATATCATAGGCACGCGAATCAAAGTACTTACTGTGATCGTCAGTAAAATCTTTAACCTCACCGTCTTTAAATACCACTGCGTATAAACTTCGACTTTCATTAACGCTAGGATTCGTTTCATTCTCATCCCACCAGCCATGAGCGAAACCAACAGCAACGCCATGACTATTTACCGCTTGTGCTAAATTAGTATATTCGCGCGTGTCATCTTCATGAGGAGTAACTAGCTGCCCTAATGTTTCTGAGCTGAGTATACCTTGTTCATCAATAGTCCACTTTATTGCTTCAAGATTATAGGCACCGGCAATAGCTCGCTGCACACAAATACTATAAGGCAAATCTTTAATTACATCAGGATCAGCACACCCTCCTGAGTCATCAGTGATAGCATCAATACCGGTTTGATCAATACTTGTGCTCGCATAACCGACAGCGATGTGTGAATCACTGACATCTAATATTGCCGACTCCCCACCAAAGCGCTGCTCTTCAGGTAAATCCGTTTCACTTGGAGGAATGACTTCAATGATAGTAGTGCCACCATTGGGCGAGAAAAAACCTCTGGTGGTGAAATCTCGTGCCCAATAGGTAATTTCATCGCCATCACTATCAGTAAATTCAAATGGTAAATAAGGTGCTGAAGCATTACCGTAAACCCAACCTTCATTGGTAATACCACTAATGTAGTCTTGCGTAGAGCGTGTATAATCATCGCTTCCAACGAATTTTTCATCAAAAACATTTAATAACTCAGTGTCACCATTAAAGTTAGTCATCGCATAAATGTCACCAACTTGTTGGTAAAGCGTGTTGCCAACTCGAGCTTTGAGGAGTTGGATAACCCATGACAGATCATTCGCTGTTGGATTGCCCGCACGTAAGGCTGCCTCATTCTCAATACTTTCTAAGCCATCAATTATCTCATGATTATTAGTCGCCAATGCAACAACAGAATCATAATCATCCTCGTCAAAGTATTGAAATTGAACAGGAAAGTTATAAATATCCGTGCCTGATATCGCAGCTTCACCATTATTATTTTCTTGTTGTGAGTAAGTATATTTTAATGCGCTAACATCACCTTTATCGATAACTTGATATGTTGCAGCATTAACGGCGGATATTCCTAATGCACTAGTAATACCTAATGCTAAAATCGATTTTACAAATTTGTTCATGTAACTACTAAACCCACTTTCGTTATTAATCATCTAATTCTTGCCATCTAGCATAAGTAACTTCGAGTTTCGACTCACTTATCGCTAACTGGTTCAATATCGTATTGGTTTGCTCTGAACTCTGATTAAAAAAATCAGCGTTATTTACTTGCTCTTGAAGGTCCGCTATTAGGTTTTCAAGCTCGTCAATAACTTGTGGCAAAGACTCTAACTCTCTTTGTTCTTTATAAGAGAGTTTTTTCTTTGTCGTTAGTTCAATTTTTTCATTCACCGCGGTTACTTTTTCTTCAGGTTTTGTTTTTTTCACTGAAGGTGCCATGGCTTGACGCTGTTTGTCTTTATGCTCAAGGTAGCTATCGACATCGTCATAACCACCGACAATTTGTGTGATATGTCCAGTGCCATCAAAATAGAGACAGCTACTGACACAGTTATTGACGAAATCACGATCATGGCTAACTAAAATAACCGTTCCTGCGTAATTTGCAACGACTTCTTCTAATAACTCTAATGTTTCAATATCCAAATCATTGGTTGGCTCATCCAAAATCAATAAATTACTCGGACGTAAAAATAAGCGTGCTAATAATAAACGGTTTTTTTCACCACCCGATAAGGCGCGAACAGGAGTACGAGCGCGTTTAGGGCTAAATAGAAAATCTTGTAGGTAACCTAATACATGTCTAGGCTTGCCGTTTACAACCACTTCTTGCTTGCCTTCACCGACAATTTCTTGCACAGTTTTACTCAGGTCAAGTGCATCACGATGTTGGTCAAAATAAGCAATGTCTAAATTAACGCCAGAACGCATTTTTCCGCTGGTTGCTTGTTGTTTACCCATGATCATTTTAATCAGGGTAGACTTACCGGTGCCATTCGCACCGATAAAGGCTAAACGGTCATTACGGGTGATCAATAAATCTAAATTTTTGATCACCGCTTTGTCATCAAAAGCGATAGTTAAATCTTCCGCTTCAAACACTAACTTACCTGAGCGATCACCTTGCGTGATATTCATCGTGCTTTGATTACGTACATCACGACGAGCTTGACGTTCATTACGAAGCTTCTCAAGGGCTCTTACGCGGCCTTCATTACGCGTACGACGTGCTTTAACACCTTGTCTAATCCATACTTCTTCTTCAGCTAAGCGCTTATCAAACAAAGCGTTTTGTTGTGATTCTACTTGTAAATCATGCGCTTTTTGTTCGATATATAAATCGTAATTGCCTGGGTAGCTTTTTAATATGCCACGGTCAAGATCAATAATACGCGTAGATACACCCCGAATGAATGCTCTATCATGGCTAATAAACAATATCGTACCGGCAAAATCTTTTAAAAATGACTCTAACCATAAAACGCTTTTAATATCTAAATGGTTGGTTGGCTCATCCAATAATAAAATATCAGGTGCTGTTACTAAGGCTTTCGCTAACGCTAACTTACGTAACCAACCACCAGAAAGGTCGCAAATTTTATCATCTGGATTTAAAGCCAACGTTGTCATCACAGTTTCAATACGTTGTTCATCTTGCCAAGCGTTAGCCAGTTCAAGTTGTTCTTGAACATTGGCTAATTTAGTCAGATTTTTTTCAGATGGATCTTCAGTAACATCATGAATAATACTGTGATAGCGCTTAATTAAATCCGCATTTTCTTTCACGCCCTGAGCAATATAATCAAAAACACTGATATCTGAAGACTCTGGTGGGTCTTGCTCCAACATGGCCACTTGCATAGTACTAGATTTTAGCACTTGGCCATCATCTAAGGTTTGTAAGCCCATTAACACTTTCATTAATGTTGACTTACCTGCGCCATTTCTACCGACTAAACAAATTCGTTCGCCTGTTTGTACACTCAGATCTGCTTTATCTAAGACCTTGTCTTCACCAAAGGCTAATTCACCTTGTGAAATACGAATTAATTCCATAAATTACAACAACTCCAAAATTTGTGCTTGGTCAAATGGCCAAAATAGTTTTTTGTGATCTGATAAACGCTCTAGCACCGGAATACTAATACGATACAACTCGAGCAGTTTTTCATCATCAATAATATCGACAACGCTAATCTCTTCAACAGGGATATCGGCTGTACATAGCGCTAATGCGTCATCGCATAAATGACAGCCTAAAGTGCCATATAAATTAAACTTAACCGACATCTTAATTTACCTTACGCGTGAACAACCAACTGTTGTGAATATGCTTATTACGTTGAAAATCTTTGTCGCGAGTTTTCTCGCTCATCTCTTGCACATTTAGCCCTAACGCAGCAATAGCTTCAAAATCCATTTTGAAATTACGTTTGTTATTGGTAAAAATTAATTCTCCACCTTCTGCAACCGATTTCATACCATCAGTTATTAAGCTAACGTGATCACGCTGTACGTCAAAACTTTCGCCCATGCGCTTAGAATTAGAAAAAGTGGGTGGGTCAATAAATACCACATCAAATTTTTGTTCGTTCTTCTGTAGCCATTGCAAACAATCTGCTTGGATAAATTGATACTTATGGCCGCTAAGGTTATTCAATAAGAAGTTGTCTTGTGCCCAACTTAAATAGGTATTCGACATATCTACCGTTGTTACCGTAGTTGCACCATGCAATGCTGCTTGCAAAGACACTGAGCCGGTATAAGCAAATAAATTTAATAGTGATTTGCCTTTCGATTTTTTAGCAACTATTTGACGAGTTTTACGATGATCAAGAAATAGACCAGTATCTAAATAATCCCAAAGGTTCACTTTTAGCTTTGCGCCATACTCATCAACAACCATTGATTTTTTGGTTTGCTCAACACGTTGATACTGTTCTTTACCTTTTTGTTTTGCTCGGGTTTTAATAATGACTTTATCAGTAGGAACATCAAGCACTTTAGGTGCAAAATAAACCACTTCTTGTAGTCGTTTTGCAACTTTCTCTGGCTCAATAATCGATGGCGCACTGTATTCATGAATAACCAGGTGATCACCATAAACATCAACCGCAACATTATACTCTGGAATATCAGCGTCATATAAACGATAACACTCTATTTGCTCTTGCTTTAGCCAACCTTTTAAATTTTTCTTATTTTTTAATAATCGATTAGCAAATGCCGAGTCTTTTTGTTCAAATTCAGCATTAACATTACTGCTAGAGACTTGTTTGTCATCTAAATTATAAAGTGCAAACTGACAATCTAACGGCCCGTTTTTAAACTTATAACGTTTAAAAGTCACCATTTTCATCATTGCTAATAGCTCAACATTGGCTGTTAACACCGCTACTCGCCAATTAACAAAATGAGACTTGAATTTTTGTCCTAACAAAGCAAAACTTTCAACGAGTTCAGGTAACTCACCAATTCGCTCACCATAAGGAGGGTTAAATAGGATAGTTCCTTTCGGGCCAAAGGCATTTTTTATATCGTTAGCATTTTTACAAGAAAACTCGATAAACCTTTGTACACCGGCATTTTTAGCATTTTGTTGCGCAGTTTTTAGCACCCTGCTGTCTAAATCAACACCAAATGCTTTTGTTTTTAGTTGCGTTAAACCAACATGTGAATGCTCAATAGCTGCTGACCTTGCCGCTTTGAAATCATCATTTTGATGTCCTAGCCAATAATCAAAGCCCCAAGTAGCTCTATCAATGCCTGGCGCATAGCCTGCCGCCATCAATACTGCCTCTATAACTATCGTGCCTGAGCCACACATAGGATCAACAAGCGGTTTAGACGTATCATCTAACCAACCTGAACGGGTAATAATAGCGGCTGCTAAATGTTCTTTTAACGGTGCTGCACCGGTATTCTCACGATAGCCCCTTTTAAATAATCCGCGGCCAGAGAAGTCTAAATAAATAACTACTTTTTGTTTTAACAGTCGAGCTTGAAAGCTTACTTGCGGTGAAGACTTATCTACTGAAGGTCGGTCTTCGCCTAAATCACGAAAGTGATCAACAACAGCATCTTTAACGGTTAATGCACCAAACTGACTATTTCTAATTTCATCGCTAGTGCCGACAAAATCAATAGCAAAGGTACTCGCTGCGGAAAATTGCTCAGACCAAATGATTGATTTTGCCGCTGCATAAAGTTCATCTTTATTGTTCGCATCTCCTTCGCCCAATTTAAGCAGTATGCGAGTTGATAAACGACAGTGCAAACATATATAATATGCATGCTCAATAGTTGCGTTAAAATAAACCCCTTCAGGCTTTTGAACAACATGCTCAGCTTTCAAATCTTTAAGTTCTTGTGCCAGTAATATTTCTATACCTGGAGAGGTTAATGCTAAAAATTGCTGCATAAAGGTTTTCCAATCTAATTTATGCCCGCGATTATAAACAAAGACACGTTCCACTTATAGGCATTTTACAAATTAGCGCAAACTATCTAAAAATTTATCTTGTATTCATTGCCATTTATCGTCTACAACCGCTACTTGCTTGAAATACGATTGATTTAAGCACAAAAAACAAGCAAGAAAAATATAGAACCAATAAAAGCTAAAATTAATATAAAAACAGGTTGCAAATCACTTGATGTATCCTTATTATACGCCTCGCTTTCAGGGAAGCCTCAACGGGCAATACTTTAAGTATTCTTAAGTTAGAATTTAAATAACTTGGCTTACCTAGTTTACTAGGTCATTCGGACGCGGGATGGAGCAGCCTGGTAGCTCGTCGGGCTCATAACCCGAAGGTCGTCAGTTCAAATCTGGCTCCCGCAACCAACTTATTGAAATATAACTATTTATTTATAAATAAATGTGTTTTAATAATTCTCTAACAATCTGAATTAAAATGATTATTGGCTTCTTACTATTTAACTAAAGTAAGTCATTCGGACGCGGGATGGAGCAGCCTGGTAGCTCGTCGGGCTCATAACCCGAAGGTCGTCAGTTCAAATCTGGCTCCCGCAACCAATTCTTCTAAAGAGAATTAAAACCTTTAGGGCTTCCTACTAATAGTAGGTCATTCGGACGCGGGATGGAGCAGCCTGGTAGCTCGTCGGGCTCATAACCCGAAGGTCGTCAGTTCAAATCTGGCTCCCGCAACCAACTTGTTACTAAAGTATAAATCAGTAATTCTTTTATAACAGAATCAAATAATTATAGGCTTTCTTGATATTCATTATCAAGTCATTCGGACGCGGGATGGAGCAGCCTGGTAGCTCGTCGGGCTCATAACCCGAAGGTCGTCAGTTCAAATCTGGCTCCCGCAACCAACTTCTTATAATATTCAATGAATTAACTTATTTAAGTTATATTACATTTAATAACAAACTTACCTTTTTTGTCTAAAGTAACATTCTACTCTCATTAATATTTATATATAATTTAAACACATCAATAACTTAATCTAAAAAAATTCATTATGAATTTTGCACTATATAAAGTGCCCTTACTGTACTGTAAGGTATTTTTCATCTGTCTTTAACAATAAAGCCATCAGTAATGCATGCTATCGCTATAAAATAAACACAACCCCCTTCGATAAGCATTAACTAGTTGTATGATGAATATCATTATTACTTTCTAAGCTGCCTGTGCGGCAGTGAACACGTTTTCGCTGCATTTAAGCGTTTCTCATCATCGAACCAAAATTGCATCCAGCCTTGAAAATATTCTGTGGGTCGATATTCAGATTGGGGTGTCATCCACTCAATGGCTTGTTCAACGTCGTTGGCCATATATAAAGGCGTCCCCCCTCCCCCTGAAAAGCCGACAAGAACACCGGCTTGTGCGAGCATATGCATAGCCGCTTGTGTTATAGAAGTGCCATTACCAAGCAGCAGCACGGTTGTGTTGGCGATGGGTATATTAAAGTAGAGGTTTTCTTTCTTAGCTTCGGTTAGATAGAGAACCCTACCGTCTTTTTGCATTACACGGCAATACTCTAAATAATACATATTGGCACGCTTTGAGTGCAGAATGGCTTTCAAATCCGTTGAACTTATATTTTCCATTGTAATAACATCACTTTAATAAAATCCTTTTATCTTAATACCTTGCTCCAGTCGTTTTTTATTGTCAATAAATATGAGTGCTTATTACAATTTTTAACATTTAGCTCAACACCCTATTTATTGGTGCTAACAAACCCTGAAAATTCAACTGGTATTAAATGCTTATTCTGGACAAATAGAACAATTATATCGTTAGCTTATAGCAAGTCTATTAAGTTTGTTCCCACTCAGAAACTTAGTAAAATTGGTATGACGTTAACTTCCCGTGTTGATAATGCCATGACAATCAAAGTGATATGTGAAATGTTTTTTGCTGAGCTACTCAATAACGAAAAGCTGGTACTACTCAAGCAACAAAATAGATTATCGAATAGTTGGATGGATAAAGTGCTTAAACGTTCAGCAAATAGCAAAGTAAAAAATTGGAATTCTAGATTGCTTGGCCATGCTTAAATAATATTAAATATTGGCACAAACAGGGGTAAAAGAAATCCAATACCTTAAAATTAAGCCTCTGATTAAAACCCCAATGTAATGAATTAACATTATTCCGCTAGCTAATGGGCTTAAAATAAAGTTATTTACTGAGATCTCAAGTTTCAAAATCTATGATAGCCACGTATAAACATCGAATATAAATAACAAATTTCTTAATATAAAAGACAAAATAAAGCTTAAGATAAGGTAATATAAAGCCATACTTTACAAAAAGCTGAATAGCTAATAACTAAGAGATTACTTTTTGATGAGCGAAGACTTTACTCACATTAATGCTGACGGTAATGCCCATATGGTTGACGTTACCGAAAAAAATGTTACCGAGCGCACTGCTATTGCACAAGCTTATATTGAAATGTCGCCAGCAACCTTATCAATGATTGTTGAAGGCAAACACCACAAAGGTGATGTTTTTGCTACGGCAAGAATTGCGGGGATTATGGCCGCCAAAAAAACCAGTGAACTTATCCCGCTTTGCCACCCGCTGATGTTAACGAAAATTGAAGTCGATATAGTGGCACAGCCAAAGCAAAACCGCGTCGAAATTACCGCTCTTTGTAAGCTGTCAGGTAAAACTGGGGTCGAAATGGAAGCCTTAACCGCAGCCTCAACTGCGGCACTAACCATTTACGACATGTGTAAAGCTGTGCAAAAAGACATGATTATCACCAATATTCACCTCTGTGAAAAACATGGTGGAAAATCGGGTAGCTACTTGCATAATTCTGAAATTAAATAAAGGAGTTGGAAATGATTAAGGTATTATTTTTTGCTCGCTTACGTGAACAGTTATCAACTGATAGTTTACAAATTCAATTAAGCGAGAATATGACCACAGACACTATTCGTCAACAATTAGCTGAAACAGATGCTTTATGGGCAAAAATTATGACCGCAGACAGTTTGCTTGTTGCCGTTAATCAAGAAATTACTGATTGGTCACAACAAATTGCTGATGGCGATGAAGTCGCATTTTTCCCTCCAGTAACCGGAGGTTAAAATGATTAAAGTACAACAGAGTAATTTTGTTGTTGCTGATGAATATCTGAATTTAGCAAACGATAATCAAGATGGTGCTGTCGTCACCTTTGTCGGTAAGGTCAGGGACTTCAATGAAGGTATTGATGTCCAAGGATTGTCCTTGGAGCATTACCCTGGCATGACAGAAAAAGTACTAAGCGATATAGAAAATAAAGCGCGTGAACACTGGCCATTAAACAAAGTTACCATTATTCACCGATTTGGTGACTTAAAGCTCGGTGAACAAATTGTTTTTATTGGGGTTACAAGCCCACACCGTAAAGCGGCATTTGCCGCATGTGAGTTTCTTATCGACTTCTTAAAAACCCAAGCCCCCTTTTGGAAAAAAGAGTTAACAAGTAAGGGGAGCGTTTGGTTAGATGCCAAAAATAGTGATGACGACGCCTCACAACAATGGCAAGAAAAACTCAGTGACTAAGCTCAATAAGAAATAACTATTACACAACTAATTACAATAATGACTACGAGATAATTCATGTTGAAAATCGGACGTTATCAGCACTTTAAAGGCAACTTTTATCAAGTGTTACACATTGCTACTGACAGTGAAACCGAAGAAGCCATGGTGGTTTATCAACCTGAATACGGTGAAAGAGCCATTTGGGTTAGGCCTTTAGCCATGTTTGACGAAACCATTGAAAGAGATGGTAAAGTATTTAAACGCTTTCAATATGTTGATAGCGAAACTTAACTGTTTCTAATAATAAAGTATTCCATAACGATGAAAATATCTTTAAATACTGGGCATGCTGCGCCAACATTATTGGCGAGTAGAATTTACCTTAGGCCTATAATTAAAACCGATTATTCAGCTATCAAGCTTTATCGCCAAGATGCTGAAAACTGTCGCTATATTCGTCCTGCGGAAAGTGATACTAAAATAATGGAAATTGTTGAACAATTATCTCAACCTTGGCACTTGGCTATTGGCCGTTGGAATGCTTTAGCTATCTGTTTACAAGATGATAATTCGTTAGTTGGCGAAATAGCCTTTCGCATTGAAGATTGGGATAATCAACGAGGAGAAATAGGTTACCGCTTAAGTGCTGAAGTTGCAGGGCAAGGGCTATGTAGCGAGGCGGCAAATTTACTTATTAGTTATCTATTTCAAACTCTCGGCTTCTTTAAGCTTATAGCGCGATGTGACCCAAGAAATATCGCCTCTTTTCGTATTATGGAAAAACTAGGTTTTGTGCGAGAGGCCTTTTTTAAACAACATTATCTTATGGGTGACGAATGGGCTGATCAATATGATTACGGTTTGTTAGCCAGTGAATGGTCAGTAAAGTAATTTCAATATTATTATTGATGATGTTAGAGTGAATGCATTAGCAAGCGAGAACAAACATTATTTAGCCGTTGTAGTGGTCTATTAATAGCCTTGAATAGAAAAAGAAAATATAAAGGGAATTGAATGCTTAAGGACAATATGTTCAAGGTTACACGAATAAAAAAAACCTCCGACTTGAAAAGTAAGCCATTAAGCCTTACAGCTTTAAAAGTGTTTTTACAGCAACTCATCCTTTCGAAAAAACGATTACTAACCGCCCTCTTACTGACACTTGCCTATTATAGTTATTATGTCATATACAAAGAATACCGAGCTCAACAACAAAGCAAAATTATCGTTGCAGCACCCAAAATCAATGACATTTATTTCTTTGATTTTCGTAAAATACGCGACAATCTTAGACCCAATGAAAAATATCGACTTGCCAAAGTGGTTGATATAACAGGAGATGTTATTACGCTAGTTTATGGGAGTTTATATTACGCACGCCAACATGCAGCGCTTAATAGTATTTATTATGGACAGCTGACATATAAAGATTACTTTGAGCCAAAACGCTTTGATTACCAGCAAGAGCAGCTTAGTCAAAAATTCAGCTCAGGCGCTATTTACCTCGCTTTGCGTCCTACTCACGATAAACTTTTAGGTCATCGTGTAGGACCCGAACAAAGAAAATTTAGAGAGAGTATTTTCATTCAAGGACGAAAAGAAAATTTATATGGTCAAGCTTTGCTTAACGAACGCTACAGTGAAACTAACTTAAAACAAGCATTTGAATTATTCACTCAATCGGCCAGTTATGATTATGTTCAGGGGCAAGTAAACCTAGCGCAAATGTACATTAATGGCCAATATGTAGAGAAAGATCTTAATCAGGCACTTTATTGGTTAAATTTAGCTTCACTGCAAAGTCATAAGCCAGCCATTTTAAAATATGAGATTATTTGTAAACAGGTATCTTCATGCCATATTTATGATTTCTTTCAAAACCTAGTGGCATCAGGCGTGGAGGTAAAAGTACGAAGATTAACGCCTAACTTTACCCTACAAGACTAACCTATCCCAGTTCGGGTTATGCTACTTTACTCAACCATACTATTTATACCAATTCTACTAAGTTTGGTATAACGCCATATTAATTTATCCAGCACTGCCTTCATCATACAAAAGCTTAAGGTTGGCTCCAATATTCAAGCACTTGTTTAGCTTTACTTTTATCAGAAAAATCCACATTACTATTAACGACTTCACGTAACAAATTAAAGGCTTCGCGGTCTTGCCCCAATGCTTTTAAGGTCATTGCCATATGGTATTTAATTGCGACATTAGAAGATTCAATTGCTAAAGCTTCACGCAGTAAAGCTAAGGCTTGAGTGTAGTCTTTTGTTAGATAATATATCCAACCTAAGGTATCGAGTGAGTCTGGAGCATTATCTACTAAGGCTACCGAGCGAGTAGCGTACTCTTTGGCTTGTTCAAATTTAGACTGTGACATAGCAATAAAAGCAGCATTATTGAGTAACATAGGTTGATTACCATCTAAGCCAATAATTTTATTGTAAATTTCTTCTGCTTTAACCCAGTGTTCATTATTAATATAAACCTCGGCTAATGCACTTAACAATATTAAATTATCAGCATTAATGTTCAAGGCTCTTTCTAGTAGTGTGATCGCTTTTTCTTGTTGCTCCATGGCTTGATAAACCAAAGATAGGCCCGAAACCGTACTGATTTTATTTGACTGCTTTATCTTTAAATAGCTTTGCTCTGCTTGCTGATATTGTTTATTAAGAAAATAAGAATGAGCTAAAATTTCAATAAAACGATCCGATGCTTTAGCTGCACCATCAAAAGCAAGTAACACCTCAATAGCATCATTATAACGTGATTCTTGATTAAAATAATTTGCTAGTGCCAGAACTGGCTCTAATGAAGCCGGAGCCCAGGCTATTGCTTTTTGATAAGCAGCCACTGCAGCGGAAAATTTTCTGTCTTCTTGGTATGCTTTCGCGATAAAATAATACACTTGTGATTTATTAGCATCAAACTTAAGTGCACTACGATAGCTTTCTATCGCTAATTGCACCTGTTTAGTATTGATATACAAATGCCCTAACAATAAGTAAACATTATCTGTTTTTTTCTGGGTAAGTATAAAAGCTTTAATCTCCTCAATTGCCTCACTATAATTACCGAGGTGCACCAGAACAGAGGCAAAGTTAATAATTAATTCTTCATTGTCAGGTTGCTGTTCCAACGCCTTTTGATACATAAGAATAGCGTTGTTATCTTGGCCCATACGCTGAAAATGATTCGCTATCGCTTTTAATATCTCAATATCGGTAGGTAATTGTACTAACGCATTTTTCAGTTGTGTTAACCCTTGTTCAGGTTGTCCCATGATACTGGTGACTTGAGCTAAACTAATAATTGATTTAGTATGTTGCTTATTTAATGTTAATGCCTGTTGATACTGTGTTTTAGCTTTTTCAAAATCCCCAATAGATTGATAAACAAAACCTAAATGATGTATAAATTCTGGGTTTTTAGGTTGTAATAAACTTAACTTTAATGCAATTTTTACTGCCAGTTCAGTTTTTCCTTCCTCCAAATAAGCCTTAACCAACAAAAAACTGGCAAACACTTGTTGCTGTTCATTAAAGTCACCTTCAGTTAATAGCTGTATAGCTGGGGCTCTTTGATTGAGTGATAAATACGTTTTAGCAAGTTGAAGATCAACATTTTCAGATGAGTGTAAGCTTTTAGCTTGTTGAAAATATACTAAGGCCGATTCGTATTGCTGTAATTCAAGATAGCAAACCCCTAACAACGTCAGAATTTGATGATTATTACCATGCTGAATGAGCGCCTTAACTAGTTGAGTTTTAGCATCTTCAAAGTCGCCCTGCTCCATTGATATCCTTGCCATTAATAACTTGGCATTAGCATTAAAGTTATCTATTTTAATATATTGATTAAAGTACTCTTTGGCCAGTGCATATTGATTTTGTTGGTAAAAAATAACACCTGCTAGATATAAGTATGACGGATTTGAGTGTAAATCAGTTTTTGATATTTTCGCTAACGTCTGAGCTATTTCTGCTATTAATGTATTGCTACTAGCTAGATCATTATCTTGTACCGCAATTGCCGCTTGAATAAATTTTGCTCGTGGTTCATTTGGAACTTTTTCTAATACCAACAAGGCATCGCTTTTCGCGGCGGTATAGTTTTTCAACTCAAATGATAACGTTGCTCTTAGGATAAGTGCTTCAACGTTTTCAGGATCATTTAACAATACAGTATTAATACTGCTTAACGCATCGTCATAATTGCCTATATTTTGTTCTACACTTGCCTTTAAAAACCATGCTTTTTCAGGTGGAAATGGCATAGCCAACACCTGTTCAACTAAAATACTAGCGTCGTAATATTGAAACCGATTTACTTTTAGTTGAGCTAATCCTAATGTCGCATCTAAGTTACTGACATTGAACTTTAATGCCAGATTAAATGCATTTTCTGCGAAATTCAGTTCTCTTAAGCCTAAATGCGCTAAACCTTTTAAAACATACATTTTAGCGACAAAGATTTGATCAATATAGTTATCATCAAATAGATTGAGTACTTCATTATATTTATTTTGCATTAACAGCGCTTTGCTACGTTGTAAGGCAATTTTTTTGTAATCCCCCCCAAGCCCTTCAATAATATTTAATTCTGTTTCCGCTAACGCGCCTTGTTCAATTGCTAGTAATAAATCAACCATTAAGAAACGTGCTGGTATATTACTAGGCTGCTGTTTAATGAGGTTTTTTATATGGAGTTTAGCTTCATCATATTGATGTTCATTAAACTTTTTATTTGCTAATTCAAAAAGTTCAGTCGCATCACCAGCAAATACTGAGAATGTAAAAAATAAAAAAATAAAATGTTTAGCTAGTTTCGTCATATCACTATCAATTTAATCGAGGCATAATTACATTATCCGCATTAATAACCATAAAATGCAATTTAAAACCATATTCAATCAATATAGCTTAAAGTAAGTGTCAACTTATTTTACAATATTTAATTGCCCAACTTCTAACATACCTTTAGCTAATTGATTTTTTTTGAAGAAAAAATACCGGTATAATTCTTGCTAATAAAAAGAATGACGACATTTGTAAAAAAGAGCTTCAAATGAGAATTAGCAAACATATTTCAACATTAACTAACGCTTTAATCGCCAGTTTTTGTATATTGATGGCCTTTCCAAGCATGGCAACCCCTACAACAACCGATAAACTCATAAGTCATTATTTTGCTGGTGATAACGATTGTAATAACCCGTATTTTCAAGATCCTGGTAGTAACAGCTTTAGTACCTGTAAAGTGGCTATCGGAACATTTGATGTTGATAAAGTTTATTTAGCCGATGTCATTGCTAAATTTGACACTATTAAAGACTCTACTTCTCCAAGCTATACTGAAAGCGACAACTACGCTGCAGATATTGAGCAGGCTGATTGGACTTTTGGCAATAATGGCGGTGAGCTAGATAGTGATTATAAAGTCGGTACTTGGACATATACTGGTGGCTCTCCAGGGATACGTTTTTGGACAGCTAAAGCTGGTAATGGCTTTAATCTCTTTTGGCTGGTGGATGATACAACCGATGCAAACAATGCATGTAATCCTGAAACTTATACGCTAGCCTGTCTTAACTTAGCTAAAACAGTTACCAGTGGTAGTTGGACAACACCTGTTGGCACGAATGGAAAAAATAAAGGTCTATCACATTTAACCTTTTTCGGTGGAACAATTACTACATGTCAGCAAAACTGCAGCCCAATCGTAGTACCAGAGCCACAAACCATCATGTTATTTGCATTAGCAATGTTAGGATTCGTTGTTCGCCGAGAGCGCTCAACGATAAAACAATCTTAAATCCATAATAAATACAGAAAATAGCCCTAGGATTTGTATAATTCCTAGGGCTATTTCTTGGCTTTTAAAGAGTACTTATTTACTCTACTTCAAGTATTAACTTACCGGTATTTTCATTTTTTAACATGATTTCGTGGGCATTTTCTACATCACACCAGGAAAATTGCTGATAAATAACCGGCTTAATTTTTCCTTGTTCAAGGCATTGATAAAAGTCTTGTTTAAATGCCTTAATTAACTGTGTTTTATACTCATCGTGTCGGCTACGTAATGTTGTCGCATGAATATTTACCCGTTTAGCAAGCATTTTACCCACGTCAACATTTTCAGCAAAACGACCACCAAGTAATGAAATAATCACGATATGTCCATCTAAAGCACAGACATCGATATTTCTATTCACATATTCACCGGCAACCACATCTAAAATAACATCATAGCTACGCTTTTGCTGTTTAGTCCAAGCAACAAAATCAGTACTTTGATAATTTATTGCCTCATCAGCACCTAACGCTTGACAAATTGCCGCTTTTTTATCGTTGCCCACAGTAACACTTACATGACAGCCTAGGGATTTAGCCAACTGAATAGCAGCAGTACCCACACCACTAGCACCCGCATGAATCAACACTTGGCTATTAGGCTGTAAATTAGCAATGGTAAATAAGCATTGATAAGCCGTTAAATAAGCTTCTGCTATCGCTGCGCCTTCGACATAAGTTAAATTTTTAGGCAGTTTGATTAAGTGTTCGGTTTTAACTTTTACATATTCTGCATATGCGCCACCAGGCACAATAGCAAAAACTTGATCACCAACATGCCAATTTTGCTGTTCGCCGCCAAGCGCAATAATATCACCACAGGCCTCAATGCCCAGTATGGTTGATTCACCTGGTGGAGGTGGGTATTGTCCTTGCTTTTGTAAAATATCGGCGCGATTTATCCCAATAGCTCTTACTTTGATTAAACACTCATCAGCAGCGATGGTCGGCTTTTCGATATCATTAAAACTCAGTTGTTGTAGATTATTAATAGCAATATAACGCAATGTATTTCCTTTTTAGCAACTCATCGTTAATCTCAATTTAGGTTAAAAAACCAACAATTAATTGATTTACAAGAGTATTGATTAAATTTATTTACTGTATATTTTTAAATAATAAATTAATAGTCCTGAATAATACCAACTTTACTAAGTTTCTTCCCGCTCAGTGAAATTTAAAAGCTTTAGAGGTACAGATTCACCGTTCCAGACTGAACCTAAGTACATCCATGTAGGCAAGGCATTGATTTCAATAATGGTTATTCTCGACAACTGCTCCTGCGTTGCTCTAATGACTCACATTCCTGGGAGAGCCTTATCGACGTCAATAACACAGCCTGTAAGGCTTTAAAAATTAACTAATGGCAAAAAAATGATGCTCTTGCCAAGGTACTTGCTTTGACTCTATAGTTTTAACTTCTGCTTGTGGTGGTCCATGCGCCAACCACGCCAACATTTTATTGATACTTTGCTCTTCGCCACACATTAATATTTCGACACGACCATCCGTTAAGTTACGTGCGTAACCACTTAAACCATGATCAATAGCAATTTGCTGACTAGAAGCTCGAAAATAAACCCCTTGAACCTTGCCACTAACATGCGCCATGTAACTTACATTCATAATTCACACCTTATTATTAGCTTATCGCTGTTATTATTTTTACTTTTCATTTCTAACAAAATAGTGAAATCAAAAATAGTTAAAATAGAGCATTGCACCTATGTCATGCATTGACTACACTCGCGCAATTATTGTTAATTATAAGTATAGCCATATGTCAGCAAGAATTTATTTAAAAGTTGCGCGTGAAAAGTCACTACGCCGGAAGCATCCGTGGATTTTTTCTCAAGCCATCAATAAAATCAAAGGTAACGCTTTACTTGGTGATACTGTCGATGTCTTTGATAATAAAGGAAATTGGCTAGCTAAAGGCGCATATTCTCCCGAATCTCAAATCAGAATTCGTGTTTGGAGTTTTGATATTAATGAAGAAATTGACGCCAATTTTTTTCGTAATAAATTGTTAAGCGCACAAAAAAGACGCGATTGGTTCATCGCAGCCGGTGGATTAACCGGCTATCGCCTGATTGCTGGCGAATCAGATGGTCTTCCTGGTATCACTATTGATAAATATGATAACTTTATTGTTTGTCAGTTACTTAGTGCCGGTGCTGATTTTCATCGCTATACCTTAGTTGAATGTTTAAAAGATCTTTATCCTGGTTGTCATATTTTTGAACGTTCAGATGTTGATGTGCGTAAAAAAGAAGGTTTAGAGCCGGTAACCGGCTGGTTAACCGAGCCGCAGGAATCAACAGAATGTATTATCGAAGAGCACGGCATTAAAATTCATGTCGATATTGCTAAAGGGCATAAAACAGGTTTTTATTTAGATCAACGTGACTCACGCCTTGCTGCGGGCAAATATGCTAAAGATAAAACAGTATTAAACTGTTTCTCTTATACTGGGACTTTTGCCTTACATTGTGCGGCAAATGGTGCCAAAGAAGTCATTAATGTCGATGTATCAGAATCTGCCTTAGCGCTTGCAAAACAAAACGCAGAGCTTAATCAGCTAGACGACAAAAATATTTCATTCGTTAAAGCTGATGTCTTTAAGTTATTACGTCAATACCGTGAAGAAAAACGTACTTTTGATATGATTATTCTTGACCCACCTAAGTTTGTTGAATCAAAAGCACAGCTGACCGGTGCTTGCCGCGGTTACAAAGACATCAATATGCTGGCGATGCAGTTACTGAAACCCAATGGCACATTATTAACATTTTCTTGCTCAGGTTTAATGGAATCCAACTTATTTCAAAAAGTAGTTGCCGATGCGGCATTAGATGCAAAAAGAAATGTTTACTTCGTTGATAGACTTCACCAAGCGGCTGATCATCCTGTAGCATCTAACTATCCTGAAGGTTATTATCTAAAGGGGTTAGTTTGCCAAGTAGAATAGCTGAATAATCAAGAAATAAATCGTAGCTAGTCTCTGAGACTAGCTACGGTAAATTTGATAATGACTAATGAAAAGTGGCTAATCAATTTCAGAAATATTAATGCCAATTAAGTAACAGTTAGCGCTCTCTTCCGTTACTCTCACCACTTTACCTTTAACATCGAGTGGCTGAACAGAGCTATTAGCTGATTGCACACTAATATGTACCGCAGTATTCATCTCTAAAGGATGTTCCATTTCAATTGCTATGCCTGTGGCACTCAAATCACGACAAGTGGCTAAAATTTTACTGTTAGCTTCATCATCAATAATGGTCACGGTTACTTCACTGTTTAGCATCATGCGATAAAAATTACGTTTGTCATCGTAGTTAACCATTACTACTCCAAGGTGTTTCTATAATTAGTATTGCTATTATTTATACTCACCACAACCATCACTGTCAAATCATTGCACTAAATTTAACTGTATTCTTTAAGGTAGTTCAATATTCGTTTTGCTGAAATAGGAAAAGGTGTTTTTAAGTTTTGCGCAAAAAGAGACACACGTAGCTCTTCAATCATCCAAGAACCTTGCATTAACTCTTTACGCAAAGGTTGTCCTTTCGGTTGTTGAGCAACTACCGTATCTAACGCTTGCTGTACTTTTTCAACTTCTAACATTTTAAGTCGATCTTGATTCGGATCAATTTGCAACTTTTCTAGTCGACGCTCCATAGCTGTTAGGTATCGAGCAATATCATCTAAACGCTGATAACCGGCTTTAGTGACAAAACCTTTAAAAACTAAAGCTTCTAACTGTGCTTTAATATCGCCATGCGATTGCACAACATTAAGCGACATTTTAGCTTTTATTTTCTTGCGTACGTCATGAGCTAAACTCAGCACACGTTCAACTTTTATCGCGGCACTTAATACACAATCAGCAATTTCAGCGCGTACATGCTCTTTACAAGCTTCAAACGCTTGTTGCGCGCGTGGTAACTCGCCGTATTCATTTACTAAAAACTGACAACCAGCGACAATACAATCATCGAGTAAATCGTTAATTGAACCAAATGGATTGAAATATAACCCCAATTTAGACTTATTAGGTAGTTTCTGTTGTAGATATTTTACGGGTGACGGTATGCTTAATAAAATTAAGCGACTGACACCATCTAACATCGCTTGCTCTGCTAAACTTTCATGTTCAAATAATTCAATCGCGACTGACTTGTTTTTATCCACCAAAGCCGGAAACGCTTTTATGGTGATATTAGCCACTTTCTTTTCGTAGCTTTTCGGTAAGTCTTTAAAGTCCCAGTTAGCAATATCACTACGTTCAATGCCTTTGTCTGCGACCTTTTTAATGGAAGCTTGCACTCGACCTTGTAAACTATCTTTTAATACATCTAGATTTCGTCCTTGCTTGAGCAGTTTGCCGTTTTCATTAACAATTTTAAAATTCATTGCTAAATGTGGTACTAACTCGACACCTTGCCATGCATCTTCAGGCAAACGTACACCCGTCATTCTTAATAACTGCTTTTCAAGCGCAGCAGTTAATGCGCTATCAGCACCCGAGATTGCGGCAACGCAAGCTTCAGCATAATTAGGTGCGGGCACAAAATTACGTCTTAACGACTTAGGTAAACCTCTAATTAATGCGGTGATCAGCTCAAGTCTTAAGGCCGGAATTAACCAGTCAAAACCGATATTTTCAACCTGGTTCAATATACCAACGGGGATCAAAACACTGATACCGTCATCTTCATCACCGGGGCTAAAATGATAACTTAACGGCAGGGTTAAACTGCCCTGCTGCCAAGTTTCGGGATACTCATTGACTGAAAGCTTAACCGCAGTTTCTTTTAATAAAAAGGCTTTGGTAAAGTTTAATAACTTAGCATTGCTTTGTTTTTCAGTTTTCCACCAAGCTAGAAAGCTGCGCTGACAAATGGCGCTTTCCGGCAATTTTTCAGTATAAAAGTCGACGAGTTGTTGTTCTTCAATCAAAAAATCTTTGCGACGAGCTTTTTGCTCTAGAGCCTCAATTTCATCAACGAGTTGACGATTATCCTTTAAGAAGGCTTCTTTCATGGTGCTATCACCATTAACCAAAGCTTCACGAATAAAGATTTCACGACAAGTATCAGGTTCAAGTTTATTAAAATTTACTTTACGCTTACCGACAATAATTAAACCGTAAAGTGTCACTTGTTCGAACGCCATTACAGCGCCTTGTTTCTTTTCCCAATGTGGTTCGCTGTAGCTACGCTTAACTAAATGCTCTGCCAATGGTTCAAGCCATAAAGGGTCTATTTTTGCCGCCATGCGAGCAAATAAACGACTGGTTTCCACTAACTCTGCTGCCATCAACCATTTAGGTGCTTTTTTAGCTAATGCTGAGCCAGGGAAGATAAAAAACTTACTGCCGCGTGCGCCTTTATATTCTCGGTTTTCATCTTGTTGACCTAAATGACTCAAGAGTCCCGATAATATTGCTTGATGGACAATATCTACATTACCGTTAACGGGATTTTTTTCAGCTTCTTCAGATAAATCTAACTCAATACGGCTCATCGGGATTTTTAATTCCCGTAACGAATGCGTCAACTGACTGTAAATATCTTGCCATTCCCGAATTCGGACATAGGATAAGAACTCTTTCTGACACAAACGACGGAATTGATTATTGGTTAACAGCTTTTGCTGTTCTTCAACATAATTCCATAGTTTAAGTAAACCAACAAAGTCTGACTGCTTATTTTTGAAACGGCCATGGTTTTCATCTGCTGCTTGTTGCTTTTCATGTGGTCGCTCACGTGGGTCTTGAATACTTAGCGCGCTGACAATAATAAATATTTGTTCAATACAGCCTAAGTCTGCTGCCGTTAAAATCATTTTAGCCAAACGTGGATCTATCGGGAATTTCGATAATGAACGACCAACGGGCGTTAACTTAACATGGCTCGCGTTGGCATCAATTGCCGCTAGCTCTTCGAGTAAACGAACGCCGTCATTGATATTGCGATTATCTGGTGGCTGTACAAAAGGAAAGTCTGCAATCTCACCTAAATCTAACGCCAACATTTGCAATATAACCGTGGCTAAATTGGTGCGTAATATTTCAGGGTCGGTAAATTCAGGGCGATTTAGGTAGTCATCTTCAGAATATAAACGAATACAAACACCAGAAGATACACGGCCACAACGACCCGCCCGTTGATTGGCACTGGCTTGTGAAATAGGCTCTATCGGTAAACGTTGTACTTTTGTACGGTAACTGTAGCGAGATATTCGCGCAGTACCTGGGTCAATCACATATTTAATGCCCGGCACGGTTAAACTGGTTTCAGCAACGTTGGTCGCTAAAACAATATTACGACCACTATGTGGCTTAAATATTAAATTTTGCTCGGCAACGGTTAAACGCGAATATAAAGGTAAAACATTGGTATGACGTAAATTTGCCTTTTCTAAAGCACGTGCGGTATCGCGAATTTCTCGTTCGCCGTTAAGAAACACCAGAATGTCGCCATCCGTTGTTGCGCCGCGACCATCGGAACTCAGTTCGTCTACCGCATTGAGAATGCCGGAAATAATATCGGCATCACCATTACTTTCGTCACTCATTTCGTTCAGCGGACGATAACGCATTTCTACTGGGAATGTTCGACCCGAAACTTCAATAATCGGCGCTAGTTCCCCGTTTGCGCTAGCAAAATGTTTAGCGAACTTTTCAGGATCAATGGTTGCTGAGGTAATAATGATTTTTAAGTCAGGACGTTTTGGTAATATTTGACGTAAGTAACCCAAAATAAAATCAATATTTAAGCTGCGCTCATGGGCTTCATCGATAATTAAGGTATCGTATTGACGCAATAGCCGATCTTTTTGCATTTCAGCAAGCAAAATACCATCAGTCATTAACTTGATATAACTGTGTTCGCTTACTTGGTCGTTAAAACGTACCTTATAACCAACAGCGTTACCTAATTTAGTATTAAGTTCATCGGCAATACGATTTGCCACAGTTCTCGCGGCGATACGACGTGGTTGCGTATGACCAATAATACCGTCAATGCCTCTACCAAGCTGTAAACATATTTTTGGAATTTGGGTAGTTTTACCTGAGCCCGTTTCCCCGGCAATGATCACCACTTGATTTTCAGCGATAGCCTTAGCGATAACATCAACATTTTGAGAAACCGGTAGGCCTTCGGGATAACTCACCTTAGGTAAATTAGCGATGCGAACTTGCTTATTTGCTATTGATTGCTCAATCGAGACAGCAATTTGTTGTAAGGCTTTGTGCTGCTTATCGACATGCGTTATTTTTTTCACGCTCAATAAGCGCTTTCTAATACGGGCTTTGTCGGATAATTTAACCTGATGTAAAGCATCAAAAAGTGACTTTACGGTTATTTTTTCCGAAGATGATTCGTTGTTTATTTCAGTAGTAGAATTAGCGGGAATAACAGTGGACAAAACAGACTCAAAACAGATAACAAAAATGCAGTTTAACAGGTAAATAATAGCAAATGAATACGTATTCTTATCACGGGCATCCTTTTACTATTATTTATTCTGCAAATATATCAAATTTAAATTAGTATAATAATAGCTGTTGGCATTTGTTCGGCACAGGCATTAACTTTTATAACTTGAACGTAGATGTAAATCGATGGCTCGAAGGACATCGTTTCGAGATATAGTACCAACTAAATGTTCTCTATCATCCACCACCGGATATACCTTAGGTTTATTTTTCAACATTTGCTGGCCCAGCTCTATCACGCTGTCATAGGGTTTTACCGTTAAAACATCTTTGCGCATTAAATCGGCAACATCAGCAATATGTTCGTTATAGTAAATGGTCTCAATCATTTTAGCTAAAACATCACTTTCTGATAAAAAGCCTATTAAGTGATTATTTTTATCAATGACAGGCCCACCAATTTGCTTGGTTTTTAAAAATCGTAACGCCGCTTCTTCTATCACCATCTCTGGCGTAAAAGTGACTGGATAATGGTTCATATATTCTTTGACTAGTAATGATTCCATAGAAATTCCCTAAAAATTAAAATAACCAAACCACAAATAATCTAATTTGTGTGTATATCATTAACTGTAGACGCATTTGCAAATAAATCATCCATTTAGAAAAAATTTATCAATTTTTTTATTTTAACTGCTAGTTAACTTACCAAGGCTAATAATGCCGGTTGCGTACTTGATGAAAGCGACTGTTCAATACTTTTGTAAGCGCTGGCGAAATCTTTTCTTAAATGTGACTTTAAATGCCCTTTAACTGTTTTCATCGCTTGTTTTTTTAATAGACAAAAAAGCGCTAAGGTATATAAAGTTTCCGGCTCTGTTAAGGCCGCTTGACGATTTAAACTGGCATTATTACAAGAGCCACAACCGCCTCTGAACTGATAGGCCGTATTGGCAAAAATAACCCCAAAGCCCATAAAACAAGCCACAAGATCTATCGCTTGTGGCAAATACGCTTGGCCACCAGGCGGTAATACTTTGTTTGAGGTCACTAAAATCCCCGCAAGTGCTTGAGTAATAGCGGCAATAAAGTCTTGCGGTTGATTTACTTGTTTAGGTGTAAAGCCTAACATTAGAGGAGAATTATCTGGGCTAAGTGAAACTTCGGCATGGTCTCCACGAATCGTAGCTCCTAAAACTAAGTCTTCAATAGTCGTGGTGGATGTCGGCACGGTTGATATTAGTTCAATCGGCCATTTTTGCATACCAGCATAGTTTTTAGTGTTAACAAATATCGCTCGCGCCATTTCATCAATACTCGACACGGTACCAGGATAAAACTCATTAGTGGGTAAGATCAAACGGGCGTCATTTTTTAAGACGTTAATATCAAAATTTTCAATCGCCCATGCAAAGGTATCAAGGATCCAATTTTGAGTATTTTCGTCAATAATTTCTTTTGGGCTAAACAGTTTTGCCAACATAATTTCTACAACTTCTAAAACAATTAGCGCTTGTTTGGCTTATATTTTGTTGCTTTATAAGTTAAAAAACATAACAACCGCAACCAAGGCTAATAAAAGGTTAATTTTTAGTATTTTGCGCCAATGCCCATTGCCAAGCCTTAG
Organism: Colwellia sp. M166; assembly: GCF_024585285.1. Classification (NCBI taxonomy): domain Bacteria; kingdom Pseudomonadati; phylum Pseudomonadota; class Gammaproteobacteria; order Alteromonadales; family Colwelliaceae; genus Colwellia; species Colwellia sp. M166. Next base: position 4,383,289 of record NZ_CP040755.1, on the reverse strand, counting down.
TGTTATACAAAGGCACTGTTGATATTGAATGGTGATGGCTTCCTGATGACTCTTTCGTTGAATAAGACAGGTAAATAAGGGTTTTATGTTCAGCGTCATAAATGCGTCTGACTTTTAAGCTCTTAAATAAAATACTTTTAGATTCTTTAAAAACCACTTCGCCATTTTTTGAACGATCAATTTTTGCTAAAGCTTCAGCGGTTATTTCACCGGTTTGTCGACAAGCAATACTCATATCAGACGGGTCAGAAAAGTCTAAATCGGCCTCGACATGGCTAATATGGCAAGTAACGCCGGTTATAATAGGGTCTTGGTTGGCTTTTATCACCACATCTTTAGTGGTAAATAAGCCTAAACTTACTTTACCGACATCATCCGAACAACCGGCAAGCGTTATCAAAGCAATCAAACTAAGACAAAGTTTACTTTTGGGTACATTGATATTTTTTACTGATTTTTTTGCAGTCATGCTATTTTTTAAAATCGTCATATCTCTAATCATCTTTAAAAATTCCAACAAATTCTTCGCCATTTGACGATTTACTCGCACGATACATACCCGAACTATTGAATGGCATGGTAATATTTCCAGCGCTATCAATAGCAATAATACCGCCTGAGCCACCGGCCGCAACTAAAACATCATTTATCACCACGTTTGCCGCTTCTTCAAGACTAATTCCTTGGTATTGCATACGTGCACAAATGTCTGCCGCAACATGATAGCGAATAAAGTATTCCCCATGCCCGGTAGCTGAAACAGCACAACTGTCGTTATTAGCATAAGTACCTGCGCCTATAATAGGTGCATCGCCCACTCGACCAAAACGTTTCGCTGTCATACCTCCGGTACTTGTACCGGCCGTTAACGTACCTGACTTATCAAGTGCTACCGCACCAACCGTGCCGTATTTATATTCATTACTCAGGGTTTTATGGGCGGCTTGGAAGTCTTTTAACTCTTTTTCTTGTTCGGCTAACTGCTTTTTAGCTTTTAACAAAGATTGATACCTCACATTGGTATCAAAGTAATGATTATCAACCAATGTTAAACCTTGTTGTTTAGCAAATATTTCAGCACCTGTACCGCTCAGCATGACATGAACAGACTTTTCCATGACCTTTTCAGCCAATGCTATCGGGCTTTTTACGGTTTTCACACCAGAGACCGCACCAGCGTTCAAAGTTTTACCGTTCATAATAGACGCATCAAGTTCATGCTCACCATCAAAAGTATAAACAGCGCCTTTGCCGGCATTAAACAATGGTGAATCTTCCAATATTTGAATAGCAGCAACAACCGCGGCTTGGCTAGATTCGCCAGTGGCTAACATCTGATAACCTATATCGCGCGCCTGCTTGAGCTTAGTTTCATAAGCTAAACGTTTTTCGTTACTCATTTTACTTTTATCTATCGTGCCAGCACCACCATGTATGGCAATAGCAAAAGCCTGCTCTTGCTGGGCCTGTACGCCATTAACCATAAATAGCTGCATACTTGCTAAGGCCAAAACTGTTATTAATAGTGCTTTATTATTCATAATAAGCTCGCCATAAATAGTTCTAGTATAAAAACATATACCGGTAATGTGCGATAAATCAGCATCATTTACAAGTATTCACCTCGTCCGAATATAGACATTGATAAACGCTTTCGCTATGGTACTGGTCATACCATTATTATATTTGCTAACAAGCCAAGGACGCCCATGACTGAGCAACGAGTAACTGTAAAGATCATTAACAGTATAGCCCACGTTAAACTTAATCGTGCTGACAAGCTTAATGCCTTAGATATGCCGATGTTTATCGCTATTCGTAATACCATAAAAAAATTAGGTAAAAATCGCGATATTCGAGCCGTTATTGTTTCAGGTAATGGCGATGATTTTTGTTCAGGCTTAGATGTAAAGTCAATCATGAAATCGCCAACAAGTATGGTTAAACTGCTGTTTAAGGCTTTACCCTGGCAAGCCAATTTGGCACAGGTAGTTTCTACTGGTTGGCAAAATATTCCTGTACCGGTAATTTGTGCCATTCATGGTCGCTGTTGGGGCGGTGGTTTACAAATTGCGTTAGGTGCTGACTTTAGATTTGCCACACCTGACAGCTCGCTCTCTATATTAGAAGGTAAATGGGGCTTAATACCCGATATGGGTGGCACCATTGCCCTGCGTGACCTAATCGCAATCGATCAAGCAAAAAGACTGGCGATGACAGCTGAAATGTTTACTGGCCAACAAGCGCTAGCACTAAACTTAGTGACAGAAATAACAGCAACACCTTTGGCCGATGCACAAGCCTTCGCTGAATCCTTACTTAGCCAATCACCGGATGCAATCGCTGCGAATAAAAAACTTTATAACAAAAGTTGGCAAGGCAGTAAGGGTTGGGCTTTATTTCGCGAATCTTACTATCAAATTAAAGTCATGATGGGCAAAAACATGCAGCGCAAGGTTTATAATCAAACGCACGATATTGAACAGCACAAAACATTTTTACCTCGAAAAAAATGGTAAGCTCAAAAGATTAATAATGGGGAAAAATATCAAGGCAGCTTGTAGCAAGATGGAAATAAAAATTGATGATTTAACTAGCGGTGAAGTGATCTCATTATTAGAAGAACATTTAGCCGATATGTATGCAACATCGCCTGCAGAAAGCGTTCATGCCCTTGATATAAAAGCGCTAAAAAGTCCAGCTATCACCTTTTATAGCTGTTGGAAAAACGATGAATTATTAGGTTGTGTGGCACTACGAGAACTTGATATAAACCATGTCGAACTTAAATCCATGAGAACAGCCTCAAATGCACGCAAACTTGGCGTCGCTTCAAAGTTAATGCAACACATATTAGCGATAGCCAAACAACGTCATTACCAGAAAATAAGTTTGGAAACTGGTTCTATGGACTTTTTCCAACCCGCTAGGCAGCTTTATAAAAAATATGATTTTGACTACTGCGGACCGTTCGGCGATTACCAGCTAGACGCCAATAGTAAATTTATGACCCGTAATATTTAATTCATATGCAGTAGCTCAAAATCGGTCAGAGGTTTTGATTAAAAGAGTTCAATCTAACCTGACCGTCCCAAAATTCAACATCGCGGTCATACACTTTTGAGTTACCAACGATCAATTTTTGCGCAACGCGGAATAAGATGGCTCAAAATATCAAACGTCAATTTTCAAATCTTAAAGCTGACATGCTTCTGCATAATTATCAGGTATGGACTAAACTTAAAGTAGAAACAGCCTGCTTTGTGAGCAAATCCTATGAACATTCCAGACGCTAGTTTTTTGACATGGTAACAACAATTCAATACGGAGCAAGATTGTCTTAATTATCTTAAAAAGTTGAAGTGGCCAAATAGTTTTGTTTGTCCTCGTTGTACTCACAATAAAGGAACAGAACTACATTGTCGTCAGCTAACAGAATGTGAACATTGTCATAAAAAATATCCATCACCTCAGGTACTTTATTTCATAGTAGTAATTTACCGCTTCTCAAGTGATTTTGGGCTTTGTATTTTATCGGCTCAGATAAAGGAAGTATCTCAGCGTTAAGATTGAGCAAACTCATTGAAGTTAATTGGAGAACAGCTCGGCTTATTTTAACTAAAGTCAGTGCAGCAATGGGGCATAGAGACAGTCGATATCGTTTATCTGGGACAATAGAGTTAGATGATGCTTTGGTTGGTGGAAAACATAAAGGAAAAAGAGGACGAGGTGCGCAAGGTAAAACCCCAGTAATAATTGCTGTAAAAACCGTCAAAAAAGGCCAAATTTATTGCGATGAAAGCAGTTCATGCAGTAAATTTCAATACTGTTGATGACTTTGTAAAGCACCACTTACTTACAGGGCAGCATGTGAGAACTGATGCCTTTAGGGGCTTGAACATCATTAATAAAACTCAGCAGCATGAACCGAAAGTAGCCCCAAGTAATAAAGTAGATGAATGGCTACCTTGGTTTTATATAGCGATAGGTAATTTAAAAGCATTCTTGCTAAGGACATTTCATGCTGTGACTAGAAAATTCTTACAAGAATACCTTGATGAGTTCTGTTATCGCTTCAACCGTCGATTTGTAGAAAAACAAATACCTAATAGGTCGTTAAATTTAGCTATTATTCATACGCCATTTAAATCAACCTGAAAATAGTACATAAGCATATAAATAAATTATAAAAAGCAAGGTTTACATTTTAAGCAGAGCTTATTACTTTCGTCATTATCTTTAGTCTTTTTAAATCCAATTTATTCGAAGATGTAACTGTTATTCAATAAAACTAAGTAATAAATATACAGCTAAAACTACGGCAACCCACATAGCCATACTACCAATAGGATAGTTTCGTGAGAGTAATATGCTCAAACGATCATTTTTTCCAGCAAAATAACCTAAGTAGATATTAAACCTTAATTTCAAGCCATCTCGTAATGTACGATCAGCTTTCCAAATAACACTAAACATTTGTTGTAATACGTTTGGTATTGCTCGACGATAAATCCAATCAAAATCTAAGTGGGTTGAACGTAACTCTGGTGGATACATGCCTTTAAGGTTAAGCCAAACAAAAGCCAATGCTGAAAAGAATAATAGCTGAGTTTGTGCTAACACATGGGTTGCATCGTATGGATTGTAACCAGTGTCATAAGGTAGCAATGAATATAGTGCTTGTGGGTAAATACCAATAGCAATACAAAGCATGGCAGCAATTGTCATTGCTAATAACATATTGTTAGGTGGATCATTTGCCCTGATGCCTGAGTCATGAGCAAAAAAGGCAAAGTATGGTATTTTTATACCTGCGTGATGGAATACCCCTGCCGAAGCGAACAATAACATAAGCCAGATCCAGTCATAACCTTCTTCAAGCGCAGCTGTCATCACCATTGATTTACTAACGAAACCACTAAAAAGAGGAAAAGCGGAAATGGACGCTGCACCAACAATACAAAGTATGGTTGTTTTAGGCATGGTTTTATATAAACCACCAAGATCAGAGCCATTTATCCGGCCTGTCATATGCAATACAGCCCCCATTGACATAAACAACAAGCCTTTAAAAATAACGTCATTAAAAGCGTGAGATACCGCGCCATTAATAGCAAGTGCTGTACCTATGCCTATACCAACAACCATAAATCCTACTTGATTGATTAAGCTGTACGCCAATACACGACGTAAATCATTTTCAATCACCGCGAAAAATATGGGGAAACAGGTCATAGCTGCGCCAATATATACTAAGATTTCAGCACCAGGGAAAGCACGTGCCAACGCATACACGGCTACTTTGGTGGTAAAAGCACTAAGAAATACCGTACCTGTTACGGTCGCTTCTGGGTATGAATCTGTTAACCAATTATGAGCAAAAGGAAACGCACATTTTATACCGAAAGCTATCAAGATAAGCCATCCAGCAATGCTATCTAAGCCAATATATCTAAACGCTAAGCTATTATTTTCATAGGCATAAAAAAGCGTTCCCGCAAGCAATATAACACCGGAGAGCACTTGAATAATAAGATATCGCATAGCTGCATCATGGGCACGCTGAGTTCTGCGAGCCAAAATCAGAAATACCGAAGTGAATGCTAGTAACTCCCAGAAGATGAATAAGGTTAACAAATCACCGGCAAACACAGCACCTAAAGCACTTCCTGCATATAACATTGCTGCCACTTGTTGCATAGTATCGCGAAGGTGCAACGAATAAATAATGCCAATGAGTGCGGCAATGTGAAAAACATAGCCAAACATTATGCTCAACTTATCTACGCGGTAAGGCGTTAATTGATAATCAAGAAAAGCAAACTGTAAGTGAATTCCTTCTGGGACCATCCATAAGTGTATTCCACTGAGAATAGGTATTGCGATCATTATTGCACTTCGCAACATACCGCGAGTTAATAATAAAAGTAATGCACCAATGAAAAAAGGTAAAAATGGCGGGATCTCAGTCATCCACATGCTGATCTCCTTTTTTAATCGTACTACCTTTGGTTGTTTCTTTAGAATTGTCGTAATAATCTTCTGAGCGCATCAGAAAAGTTCGCATCCAACTCGCAACAATAACTAAAACCACACAGCCAACAAAACCATAGATAGGATAAAAAGCCCATAACTTGTCCCATTCATGCATAGTATGACGATGAATAATAAAATCCAAAACGACCAATAAGACACAGCACACATAAAAGATATGCATTAGACGTTTTACGTTCTTAGGATCATCAAATAGGTATTTTTTCTCATTTTTCATTAATTATTCCCTACCGGTCAAAACTGCTGAAGCCAACTCAAATAAAGGTTGAGGGTAAATAAATAACATTAAACAACCTATTGTTGTTACAACGATAGCGATCAATGAAGGCAAAGGTGCTTCTTTTATTTCAAAGCCCGACAATTTATTTTCAGAGGTTTCACTCTTATTAGTAACATTCATAGACTCTTTAAAAGACATGAGATTAGGAAAAAACGCATGAAACGGAATCGGCAATAAATAAGCAATGTTAAGTAAAGAACTCAGCATTAAAATCACCATGAGTACAAATTGTTCTGTTTCTATCGTTCCCATCATTAAATACCATTTGCTCCATGTTCCTCCAGCAGGAGGAACGCCAATAATACTGAGACTAGCAATAAAAAATGCGATCATGGTTAATGGCATTTGACGACCAATACCTCGCATTTCACTAATTTTTGATTTATGTAAGGTCACTAGAATGGCACCGGCACAAAAGAACAAGGTTATTTTGCCAAAAGCATGCATAGCAATATGCATAGAGCTACCGATAACGCCTGATGATGTTGCCAATAGCGCACCTATGGTTACGTAACCTAACTGACTAACAGTTGAGTAAGCTAACCGTGCTTTTAAATTGTCTTGTTTCATCGCAATGATGGAAGCAAGTAAAACTGAAGCGCCAGCTAAATACAGTAAAAATTGGGTAGTGGGTAATACAGCCAGTAAATCTAAACCGAAGATAAAGACACATACTTTTAGCACGGTAAATACGCCAGCTTTTACCACCGCAACGGCATGTAAGAGTGAACTGACAGGTGTTGGTGCAACCATAGCCGCAGGTAACCAGCGATGAAATGGCATAATAGCGGCCTTACCAATACCAAAAATGAACAGTACTAATAAAATACCAGCAACCCCTTTATCAACATCATCAGCAAAAATACCGCCGAGTTTAAAGTCTAATGTGCCCGCAACAAACCACGTACTAACAATTGCGAGTAGGAAGAAAACGATTGAAGTAGTTAGTAAAATACCAAGATAGGTTCGCCCACCCTTTTTAGCTTTTTCTGTACCTGCATGTGTAACTAAAGGATAAGTAGATAGGGTTAATACCTCATAGAAAATAAACAAAGTAAAAAGGTTAGCTGAGAAAGCCAGTCCCATCACCGCACCAATAGCAAGGGCAAAACACACATAAAAACGTGTTTGATTTTTTTCATGATGACTGCGCATATAGCCAATGGCATAGATGGTCGTAACTAACCAGAGAAAGCTAGCGATTAACGCGAACAACATGCCCAGTGGCTCAATATCAAAGCTTATCGATAAGCCGGGTAAAAGCTCCCACCAGAAAACACTAATAGATTCTCCCGCTAATACACCTTGATATAAATTAACCACTAAAAATATTAATATTAAACAAGATGCAATTGTTACACTTTCTCGAAGGTTAGCGGATTTTCCTGTTACAACAATCGCAAAAGTCGACAATAAAGGAGTAACAATCGCGAGTTGCAGCATTAACTCTAAGGTAATATTCATAATGCTACTCCAAATAAACTCTGAGCAGCAGCTTCTGCTACCTGCACACTAAGGCGAGTATCTATCCCAAAATAAATATTGGCGATGACAAGAATCCATATAGGAACAAGAAAACTCATAGGCGCTTCTTTAATTGCTGAATTGTTATCAAGTGGCTCGTTAAAATAAGCAACTTCTACAACTCGCCAAACATAAATAACCGCTAACATTGACCCTAAAAGAATAAGTGCAGCAACAGGCCACCAACCTTGCTCGATTAACGCCATCAGTAAATACCACTTACTGACAAAACCAACGGTTAGCGGCACACCAATTAAACTTAACCCGCCAACAACAATTGCCGCCATAGTAAATGGCATTTTACGACCTAAGCCTCGAAGGTTATCAAGCTCAACGTTACCTACTCGATAAACAACTGCAGCTAAAGCTAAAAATATTGCACCTTTCATTAACGCGTGATTAAACATGTGCAATAAGGTTGCAGTTAACCCTGTTACGGTACTCAAACTAAAGCCAACAATCATATAACCTATTTGAGCGATACTTGAATAGGCAAAAAGTTGCTTAACGTTACTTTGGTAAATTGCAGAGGTTGAAGCGACAAAAATACCAATTAGGCCAAGCGCCATGAATATTGTCTGCAACGGAATATGCGTAAAAGAAAATGAGAAGCCAAAAACTGAAAAGGTAAATCTAATGAGTAAATAGACAGCGACTTTGGTTGCCGTTGCGGCAAAAAATGCGGTCACAATTGATGGCGCGTAGGCGTACGCATTGGGTAGCCACAAATGTAGTGGAAACATCGCTAATTTTAAACATACACCAACAATCACAAAGGCAAACGCAGCGAGTACAGTACGTGATTGCTCGACCTCAGGTAAACGTTGTGACAAATCATGCATATTGAGCGTGCCGGTCATTTGATACATCAAGCCAATGCCAATCAAAATAAACGTGGCTCCTATGGTTCCCATGATCAAATATTGATATGAAGCCCAAAGCGCTTGTCTTTTATTACCCATACCGATCAAAGCATAAGCAGATAACGATGAGATTTCTAAAAAAACAAAAACATTAAAGGCATCGCCTGTCGCAACAATACCCAACATACCGGTCAGGGATAGTAGATATAAAACGTAAAAATAAATGTGTTTATCTTTCGGTATTTCTTTTTCAAGACTGGTTTGAGCTGCAAATAAAACGACCGTACTTATGCCTGAAATAATTAACAGTAAAAACGCATTGAGCTTATCAATTCGATATTCTATTCCCCATGGGGCTTGCCAACCACCCAGCTCGTAGCTGATCACGCCTGATGCCATCACTTGTTGCAATAACAAAATGCTGACAGCAAATGCCAAGCCACTGGCAATTATTGAAAAGAACCATACCAGTTGAGTACGCTTTAACATTAAACAGATAGGTGCCGCCATAAGTGGAATAATCACCTGCAAAATAGGTAGGTGTGCTATCACGCTTTTTTCTCCAAGTTACTTTCTGACAAGGCTTCATTATCTTGTTGTTGAATTTCTTCTTCTTCAATTGATCCGTAAGCTTCTTTTATACGAACGACTAATGACAAACCTAAAGCAGTGGTAGCAATACCCACCACAATGGCAGTAAGAATAAGTACATGGGGTAAAGGATTAGAATATTGAGTAATGCCATCAGCTAAAATAGGTGCAGTTCCGCCTTCAACTTTAGCCATGCTGATATAAAATATGAATACAGAGGTTTGAAAAACGGCGAGCCCAACAATTTTCTTGATTAAGTTGCCTTGAGCAATCACGATATATAAACCACTCATCATCAGGGTGATAACAACCCAGTGATTAAAAAGATCCATTAACATTATGATGGCTCCTGATTTTGCACGCGCTCTTTCTGTTGATGTAATTCTTGGCGCCCTGCAAAGTTGAAAAAGATAATAATCATCACTGAAGCAACCGTACAACCAACACCCCATTCGATTAACAAAATACCTAAATGTTGACCCGCAATAGGATCACTCGCTAGCACATTGTAATCAAAGAAATTCCCGCCGCTCATTAAGGAGACAATTCCAACACTGCCATAAAGCAACACACCAATAGCGGCAATAAGTTGAATAAATGTTTGATTGATGACCTTGCGGGCGGTACTTAAACCAAATAGCATCGCATATAAAATAGTAGCGGCGGCAAATATCACCCCGGCTTGAAAACCACCCCCAGGGCCAAAATCACCATGAAATTGAACATATAACGCGAATAAGAAAATAAAAGGGATTAACATTTTTGCCACGATACGAATAACCAAATGTTGTTCATGCATAGAATCATTTATTGATGCAATTTCTTCTTCATCTTCTTTACGACGTGCAACGGATAACAGTGTTAATACGCCAATACCCGCAGTGAATATAACCACTACCTCACCAAAAGTGTCGAATGCTCTATAACTAGCAAGTACAGAAGTTACAATATTAGGTACGCCAATCTCTGACATTGAGTCATTAATATATCGAGGTGCTACATGTTTGTGAATTGGTGCATCTGCAGCGCCAAAGTGTGGCATATCTAAGGTGCCATATATCAGCAAACCTCCCGTTATCAAAACAATGAACAAGGCCGATAATGGCTTATGACGATTTGTTTTTTCTTTTCGTCCCGTCATGGCAATAACAACCAACATCAGTAAGGTTGAAATGCCCGCTCCTACAGCAGCTTCAGTAAATGCAACATCCACCGCATCCATAGCAACAAAAAAACTCGCGGATATAAGTCCATAAATACCCAAAAGCATGACGACAACAAACAGATCTTTCGATCGAATTATCGCAATAGCAACAACAACCAATAAGGTAAGTAAAATAATATCAATTAAGGATTCGATGACGACGTCTCCTTATTATTATTTTTCTCATTATTTAAGTTTTTAGGCATTAAGCCATTATGAAAAGCGGCTTTAGCTAATACATGACTTGTTGTCGGCCCAATGAGTAGTGTTAGAAGCAGTACCATAACTAGCTTAGCGAACACTAAAAAATCTGTGCTGAGTACCATAAGACCGATCAAAATCATTCCAGCACCTAAGGTATCTGTCACTCCAACCGCATGCATACGTGTGTAAAAGTCTGGAAAACGCAAAAGACCAATACCGCCGGAAATACAAATAAAGCTGCCAAGCAGTAAAAAAAAGCCACTACATATTGTTATTACAATATCCATTTAAAGCTCCTTTTCTATCGATTCATTATCATTAGGCGCATGTTTAAATTGATTAGTATCTGAGTAACGTAATACTCCGATAACACTGATAAAATTGATGAGTGCATACACGATGGCAATATCCAAAAATTCAGGCCTGCCCATTACAAAGCCTAATAAAGAAATAAGTAACACGGTTTTAGTGCCAAACATATTTACCGCTAAAATACGGTCGTATAAAGTTGGCCCAGCAATGCCTCTAATGATTGCTAAAATCATAGCGACAAAAATAGCGAGTGTAGCGGCAATTAACATTAGCGTTCCAACATGGTTACACGGCGATCCATTTCACCGATTTCTAACGATTCAACATCCTTATACAGCAAGGCATGTACAATAATCTCATCATCAACCAAGTCTATAGCAACAGTACCTGGGGTTAAGGTAATAGAATTGGCATATATCACTTTTCCCATATCAGTTTGTTGACTAATTTTAATTTTCTTTAGCGTGGGTGATATACTCTTTTTTCCAAGCCAAATATGCTTAATTACAGTGATATTGGCTTGAATAATTTCTTTGGTGAGCCACAAATAGTAGCCAAATATATTACGTGTTAGATATAACGGTTGGGATTCTTGGTCAACAACATTCATTTTATGAGCAATAGCTAAAACTAACACGATTGACGCGAAGCCAAGAGATAATATCAGCAGCGAGTAATGACCTGAATTGAGCAGCCAAAATGCTGACAATGTAATAAACAAACTAATTGTAAGTTTCATAAATCCTCAATAAGAATCACTTTTATAACGGTATTTCGTTAAGATAAATGATGATTAATCACCTTTACGATGAAAGCTTCCGTGAAAGACTTCGAGTCGCTTTTTGAATTACACGGTCAATGACGAAATACAGGTCAACTTGAGTTTCCTCAATGACGATATTCGGCATGCGATAAAGTGACAATGTTAGCGAACAATGTTTTTCAGTATTGCCGTTTGGGCTAATATTCTCAGATATTATGAAAGTAATACACGAGATATATGCCGCCATCTTTGATAGCGCAAGCCTAAGCTTAAGTTGAATATCTTCTTCTATTGACTGGTCAAGCTCACTCAAACAATTTTGAATGTCTATTTTCATTGCTCAATTACTTTTTTCCAGACGAACATGCTGTTGTTAATGTATGCATCAGCAAAGAATTAAGCTGTTTTACTGAAAGAAATGTACTAGCTGAATCATTAGAGAGGCTTTCAATAATAAGCTCTTTTAGCTCATCAACAGTTATACAGGAATGACTTAAGGGTTTACGCTGTGCTAAATTTCCAACTCTATTAGCGTATGCTCTTTCTACTAATGTAGAAGGTTCTTTAATATTTTCGTCAATTAGTGAAACATTCTCATTACCAGCATTTAATAGACCATTAAAGAATCCTTTAATGTACATAACACACGGCAACGTTTTAGCATTATCAGTAGTCGTTTGAAAAGCATTACATGAATTAAGCAAGTATTTATCAGTATTAATCCCATTTACTTCAGTAGCTAGCGAAGAAAAAGACAAAAGTGATGTTAGTAGCACGATACCGAAGCTACGAACTTTTGCTCTACTTGTAATAAAAGCAGACTGAATAACAATCAAAAATAGAGAACGACTTTTACGATGTTTCATAATTTTCCAATTAAATAAGTTACGAATACCATATTGTTATAGCGCACTTGTTGTTGTTGGTAAATTCGAATATTGTTTACATTATCATCGAATAAAACTGATATAAAAATTATGAGCCCTTTAAATTATAATCACCTGTATTATTTCTATGTCGTCGCTACTGAAGGCAGCATTACCAAAGCAAGTACAAGATTAAATCTAACGTCGCAAACGATAAGTGGTCAAATAACTAGCTTCGAGGCGCAAATCGGTGTCAACTTATTTGAACGAAAAGGAAAGAAATTATCTTTGTCTGAAATGGGGGGTACTCATATATAGCTATGCCGAAGAAATTTTTCAGTTAGGAGATGAAGTAAAAAATATTTTAAAAAGAAAACAACCAGAAATATGGCATACATTCACTGTTGGCATAACCGACGTTATACCTAAAGTATTAGCACACGAGTTACTGGCACCTGTACTAAAAATGAGTGAACCTGTTCGCTTGATTTGCGTTGAAGGAGATCAGGACCATTTATTAACAGATTTATCAGTCAATAAAATTGATTGCATTTTAACCGATCAACCACTTCAATTGGGTAGTCATGTAAAAGCATACAATCATTTACTCACTGAAAGTGGATTTACCTTTTTTGCAGCTCAAACTTTACTGAAAAATTGCCACGAAGAGTTCCCTCAATGTTTAGCAGACTTCCCTTGGCTTATGCAAAGCAAAAAATCTGCGATGAGAGCACGTTTATCATCATGGTTAGAAAAACACAATATTGCGCCAAATGTTGTTGCTGAATTTGATGATAGCGCATTAATGAAATCTTTTGGCCAAACAGGTTTTGGGGTGTTTAGTAGCCCAACTCTTATTGAAGAATACGTTGCAGATAAATATGGAGTTAAAATTTTAGGTCGAACTGACGAATTCAAAGAGCCTTATTATATTATTTCTCCAGAGCGTAGATTAAAGCATCCAGCGATTCTTGAAATTGTTAATGCGGCTAGCATGTAATGGCGTCGTTGGTTTTGCCACCTAATTAAGTTTTTCTCGAGAGAAATATATAATTAAGCCAAGAAAAATTGATTATTATATCTCGCAAAAGGGGCGACTTAGAAATATTCTTCTAACTGTCAGTTATCTCTGGAAGTAGTGCGCATAATATTGGTGATAATTCACATAATAATGAACCTGAGATCGGCTTAAGCGACAACCATAGTGTTTAGCTCTAGATCAGATAGGTTAAGGTTAAACTTTGGCTTGTTTTCTTTCAGGCAATAAGCCACCAATCCCGCCATTAAATTAAGCATAAAGCCATTCATATTGCGATGTCTTGAGTGTTCAATAAATGAAATATTCTTTAATTGGTCGTTAATCATTTCAATGATAAAGCGCTTTGAGAGCATTGCTCTATCCCATAATGACATCGCTTTTGCTTTAATGTTTTTACGAACCGTGGTGATAAGTTTTACGCCTCTATCAAATACCTTAGCCTCTAGTACTTTGCTCAAATAACCTTTATCTCCGTATAATTAATCTGTCAGTCCACGAGCTAGTTCAGCAACCGGTTGGGTATCGTGGACGTTTCCAGTAGTCACCTTTGCTACCACTATTTCAGCTTTATAATTAACGATAATGTGAAGCATAAATCCATAAAATCATCCCATCGCTCCTTTACCTCTTTCGCTATTCCATCTTCAAGTAGCTGTTTTGGCCATTGAGGAATAAATACTTTGCAAAAATCATCGAAATCGCAGTATAAATCAACGAATTTCTTCATGCCTGTTCCTTGTGTGATTGAATCGTTCTTGGTCGAAAGATCCGATCACGGAACAGGTATTTAGTTCAATTTCTTATCCCGAACTGGGGTTAATTAGTACCGTTTTTTGGCATTAGTTAGCTGCCTGAGGTGGAATATCAACGGCAGTAATGTTTAGCTTTGTTAGTTAAACCCTGAATTTTGAATCGTTAGATAAAGCCTGAACAGCTATAATTCATCATATTAAATCACGGCTATTGGTTATTTATATACTGGGTTTTCTTACCAGCGAATCCATCAAATAGTTGTTGATGTGCCGCTTTTGAGAAGCTATCAATACGGTTTTCGTATTGTGCTATCCAGTCAATTAACATCGTTAAATTAGCATCTTGAGCTGCTTTGCTCTCGTACTTATGAGATTCCCAAGGTCGATTTTTGGCATTCTCGATACAAAGTGCTATAGGTAAATTAAGAAAAATCACTGCACTACATTCAGTTAACGTATACGTTAATAAATCACTGTAACAGCCTTCTATCACCCAGTCTTGATGCTGACTAATGAATACACTAATTTCAGCAACTGAGACATCAATGCGTTGACGTTGTGGTGGTGATGTAAGTGAAACAGCAGGCAGCCACGCTAAAGTGTCTAAATCTAAATGCGCAAGCTGCTCTTGTTTTGCTAATTTTTTCGCTAAGCTAGATTTACCCGATGCTGAATTACCAAAAATAACGATTTTTTTTGCATGGTTTATATTATCTTGCATAGCAACCGCCCTACGCTAAGTTATTATTGTCGGCTTGCCAAAATAGTGTTGAGACTTTTTAGTCTGTTGAAACTGCACTCGAATCATCAGCTAAAGTATTGCTCTGTGCTTCTTTTTCAGCAATAACCGCGCGTTCTGCCTTAGAAATATACTTAGGCTTATTGGTTTTTTGCTGCTTGGCATTCATTTTCTTAACTTTTGCTTTCAAGACTTGATTGATTTTCTTTTTACGATTCATAGTGCGGGTTTACTTATTTTGATAACTAACATTTATATTAATACTGATAATAAAATTCAATCAGCTTAGCAAGCTGATTGAATTAACAAACCAGCCAGTACTGCTTTATTTAGCCTGAATTTTTGATAACGGATATCGCTTATTAAGCGTTCAGGTTATTTCAGTAGTGGATGATCAGCCGGTAATTGTTTCGCAATCCATAACGCTAATTTATGCTTCATGCTTGCTAAATCTTCACCATCTTTTGGTAACGGTTGAATAAGTTTATCATTTACCAGTAAACGATATAAGCTTTCAATTTTTTCCTTCGCGGCATTAGTGGCTGAAAAGCCTTTATAACCGCGATTTTTTGCATAATTTTCACCAATAACAATGGCTTTTTTTAATAATTCGGCTTCATTTTTTAACTTCTTCATTTGCAGATATTTTTCCTTTCTATTCTTAAATATTAAGCTGTTAGGTAAATGCGGTAACAACATTTAAGCGATATCGCTAATCTCACGTTAAGCCGTAGGCATATCGAAATAAAAGCCATTGAGTTTATTACCATCTAAATCTCGAAAATAGCCGGCATAAAAACCTTCCATTTCAGCGCGGGGGCCTGCAGGACCTTCACAGCTAGCACCAAGTTCAAGTGCTTTTTGATAAAAGGCATCAACTTCGTCGGTAGAGTTGAGTTGCACAGCAACCATAACACCGTTACCGACACTAGCCGGTTGGCCATCAAAAGGTTTAGTAACGGCAATACCGGGTTGCTCAGGATCTCTTGACCATGCGACAAACTGCTCGGTTTCTAAAAAACGTCCTGCACCTATGGTGGCAAACAACTCATCATAAAATGCCACTGCGCGCGCTAAATTATTTGTGCCTAACGTAACGTAACCTATCATAGTATATTCCTTGTACTGGTGTTTTAGTAATCAGACAACATTGATTTATCAAACTGATCGGTTGATATAGTTAAATTTTTATTTTCTAAGCGAGTATTTAATTCGCTAAGATCTTTATTTAGTTTCGATATTGTTAAGGTATTATCATCTAATAAATATATCTGTTTTAAACTAGTATAATAAAAATGCAAAATAATCAGAGCATTAACATCTTCATTATCAGCTGCTGCTTTGATTTTTTTCAGCTTACGATAGATCAAATTTTGCTGCTGTTTAACTTGCCAAACATAATACACTTCATTAAAGAATGCGCTAGATCGTAATCTGTGTAAAGCAAATACACAGCTTAGCAAGGCCAATAATACGCCAAGAAAATTATAGCTAAAATTGCTATCTGTAGCTGCAGC
This sequence comes from Colwellia sp. M166, assembly GCF_024585285.1. NCBI lineage: Bacteria > Pseudomonadati > Pseudomonadota > Gammaproteobacteria > Alteromonadales > Colwelliaceae > Colwellia > Colwellia sp. M166. The sequence continues at coordinate 4,366,581 of NZ_CP040755.1, read as the reverse complement.
ATCGCTTGCCAGCTCTCCTGCAACTTCTCCTGTGGCTATTATTGTTGGCTCGGGGCTAATTATAGCCGTGTCGGCAAACAACATGATCAGTCCTTGTCCGTAGGCCAAAGCCAAAATCAGCAAACTAGCAATAAAGCTAACAATAATAATATTTAGATGTTTACGGTATACGGATTTTTCAATGTCTTTTAACTTCATGTCTCAATTTACTTCTTAAAGGTTATCAATAGTTGTGATTTTATTCACTTAAATAGCATCTGTTGCTAAGCCAGAATAGCGTTTTACTTGCTGACTAACACCAGTTTGCCAAACTTGTTGGTTACTCGCGATACTCAATTGCTGCTTTGCTCGCGTGATGCCAGTATATAATAATTCTCGCGACAATAATTTATTGTCTTTTTGCTCTGGCAATACCATAGCAACATGATTGAATTCGCTGCCTTGGGTTTTATGAATGGTCATGGCGTAAACGGTGTCAAATTTCGGTAACCGCGAAGGTAATATCCAGTCATAATCGCCATTTGCATTCTCGAACACCGCCATTAAGTGCCCTTGTATATTACGCCATAATAGCCCGACATCACCATTAAAAACCCCTAAACGATAGTCATTTTCGCTGATCATGATCGGTTGACTCGGATATAAAACATAATTGGAGTCAAAGCGATTAACAGTAATCGCTGCTTTATCACGTAAAATATCAATCACCAATGCGTTCAAGTTTTCAACACCTTGTGGCCCTTTTCGAGTCGACGATAAAATTCGAAATTTTGCCAATAAAGCAAAAGCCTCTTCAATATCGTCACATTGGCTTAACGGTAAGTAATATTGCTCAACAAGTCGTGTTAGCCAAGTGTCAATATCGCCCGATAACAAGCTTAGTTGCTTGTCATTACCTACTGCCTCGCTCTGCTGCAATAATTGCCAGCTTGCTTGATGCTGGCCTTTAATAACATAATTGGCCATGCGCCCAATAGCCCCTTCACCATCAAAGCGGCGACTTTTCATTAAAAAAGTTACGCAATCAGCATTGCTGTAGTGGCCATCATTGTTGGTCGATTCGTTATCTTGAGTCAGGGTTTGATAACCGGTAACTTGTGAAAGATAGTGATAATTATCAGAGCTATAGCCTGGATGAGGTCGTGGCGCAAAATCGGCTAAAACACTACCAACAGCTACTGATGGCAGTTGATCAGCATCACCGAGTAAAATCACTTTTGTGCTTGCAGGCAAGGCACGAAAGATACGCGTCATCATCGGCAAATCAACCATTGAAACTTCATCAATCAGTAAAATGTCAATGGCCAGTAAGTTTTCTTGATGATGACGAAAGTTAACCTGATCAGGAATAACCCCCAACAATCGATGAAGGGTTTGCGCCTGCTCAGGAATAAGGTCTAACACCTTATCGTCAATTTTACCGCGAAAGCCTTTTACTGCATCGGTGATCGACTCAGATAAACGCTGTGCTGCCTTGCCGGTTGGTGCAACTAACGCTATGCGCGGTAGCGTGTTCTCCTCGCTAACCTGTTGATTGGCCTGTTTGTTCGTATGGTCACTGGCAAGCATCACTAAAGCCGCCAGTAATTTTGTCACTGTATAGGTTTTACCTGTGCCTGGGCCTCCGGCAATAATAGCAAAATCTTTATTCATGGCATTGGCTACCGCCACGGCTTGCCAATCAATTTCACTATTACCCTCTTCTTGCTGAGTTGCCAACTCGGGAAATAATGCCGCGATAATATTTTTTATCTGTTCGACATCTGTTGAGCTGTTATCAGCTTTATCAGTAGTGGGCTGAAAAGATATCATTCTGCGCGTGGCGACAACTTGTTTTAAATCTTGCTCAAATTGATAGTAACGGCGCAAATAAAGCCGCCCGTGGCTGAGTACTATCGGCTGTTGCTCGCTTTCTATTAACGGCAATTTTGCTAATAATGCCCTTAGCGACTGAATATCACTAAATAAAAATCCAGTAACATGCTCTTTAGTGGCTTGGCTTACATGAGCATTTACGCTGTCACTGCGGTCTAAATTTGTGCCGTCACTAAAAAGTCGTTTGCCTGCGACTTCTAGCAACGGCAAGCAGCTATGTCCCTCTCTTAAACTCGCACTTAAGGCGATAAGTAAATGAAACCATTGTTGTTGATCAGATTGTAGCTCTTCACTAAAACATGCGCTGGCTGAGGTATCTGGCGCCGTAAAGGTTATACTCTGGCTAATTTCTTTAGCAAAAAAATAGTCAACGGCCATTAAACCGACTAGATGACTTGCTGCCTGATTAAATGAACTGTAAATTTCCATTGTCGGGTGATTTAGCTTATTGGCAAGTTCAGACATGGGTACTTTCTCCGGCAAAAATATCATCTAACTGTGCTAATTCTGCCAAGGTTATTTGACGATAATAAACCCCACAACCATGATGCTCAGCTTGATTACTCATACCACGTAAATAAAGATAATAAATACCACCAAAATGTTGCTTAGGATCGTAATCGGCTAAGGCATATTTTAAATGTCGATGTAATGCCAAGGCGTAAATAAGATATTGTAAGTCGTAGTGACTTTTCTCAATATTATGTCGCATAGCTGAATCATTGTAATCACTGTACTGATCCCCCAAATGGCTAGACTTGTAATCACAAACATAATATTTACCGTCGGCATGAAAAATTAAATCGATGAAACCATGCATCATACCTTTTAACTGCTGATAAGAAGGTAAATGGACTCTATGCCCATGCCGACTTGAGCTAACGCTATTAAGGGCATTGTCTTTACGGGTATTTCTATGTTCGGTCAGCAGTTTGGTTAATTGACTACTACTGGCTGAACGCATCGGGTAATAGAATTCAGTTTCACGTAAGGTATCTAACGGCTTAAGTTGTGCTAGTGACAAATCACGACTGTCAGTTAATGGCGTATGTAATATGGCTTCTAACCATTGTATCAATCGTGCTTCACTATGTTCTTGTGAGCTTAATGCACTAACACCTTTCGCATCATCATTAACTTGTTTAACTGTATCTGCAGTTGCATCGATAACACCGTATTTAACCAGTGGCCAATGGCAACTTTTTTGCCAATCAGGGGCTGAAAAATCTGTTTGCTCTAAAATATCATGTAATAAATTACCGGTTTGTGCACCTTTGGTTAAGGTAAAACGTAATTCATGGCTGTTAATGTTGCTAGGGTTATTTAAATGTGGGTTAAGGCTAGATTCTAGTTCATTATCTCCTACTGCCAATACACCATCTTGATTATCTCTGTCCGGCGCAGAAACACCATTATGACGTAAGTTTTTACTTAAGGCAGAAAATGAGCTTAGCCACCAATCACGTTCAATTTTACCGTTAAAACGCGCCACCGCTGGCTGCGGCTTCTCCGTGCTGGCAAGGTCGGAGCCAATCTTATTTTCGTGCTGACTAGCTAACTGATGATCTAACTGATTGTCAGTCGATTCATCAGACAGATAATTATCTAACACGGTAAGTGCAATTTCATTCGGATTGTCTTGTACCAATTGTTGTAAACTGGTCGCTATATCACTATCAGCAGTCCATTTTAAGGTTTTGCCTAAAGGCGATTTTTCAAAATGTTCAAAGCCCGTGCTGAGAATATAACAACGTTTCTCCGCGCGAGTTACCGCCACATAAAGTAAACGAATAGCTTCTGCATAGGCTTCTTCAGCCATCGTTGCTCGCGCTGCTACGCTGCCATCTAAGCTATGCTGTAACACGCCATTTTCATCATGATATTCGATAAAACTGACATTACGGTTACCAAATTTAAGCGGGTCTTTATGGCGGGTAGCAAAAGGTACAAAAACCACCGGATATTCCATGCCTTTCGAGCCATGTTGGGTAATGATACGGATCAGGTTTTCATCACTTTCTAAGCGTAGTTCGGCTTCAACTTCAGGGTTATCAATTTGGCTTTGTTGTTCAAACCAAAACAGCAACTCTTGTGGCTGACGATGACGTTGGCTTGCCCCTTGAAGTAATTCAAACAAATGTAACAGGTTAGTTAATATGCGATCGGCATTATTGTTGGCGCCATAACTATCAGCATTATCGCCGACATCAATATGAAAATGTTGATGCATTAACTGCAACGCCATACTGATAAAGCCTTTGAATTGCCATTCATTACGCAGCTTCTCAAAACTAATTTTTAATTTTTGCCACTGCGGTTCATCATGCTGTAATTGTAATAATTTTTCACGATCAAAGCCCATTAACGGACTAGCTAATGCCGCGGTATATAAGCGATCATTTTCAAGAAACAGTATGCCTTGCAGCACTTGTAATAAATGTTTGGTTTCATCACTTTGCAATAAGTTTGCCCGATTACTCATAAACACGCTGGCTAAACCGCATTGATTTAATGCCTGCTTTATTGCCGCAGCTTCAGTGCCATCGCGTACTAATAGCGCAATATCACCACTGCTAATATTGACATCTTGGCTCGCCAACAATCGAACAATTTCATTGGCACACCAGCTGGCCATATTCCCGCGGTAACTTTGCTTTACCGCTTTGGCTTTACCGTCTTTACTGCTGCCTTCTTGTTCAACATTAAAATGAATAAACTGCAGCGCATTAAACTCGCTATCTGCAAACAGCTTTTCATGGGCATTAGGCGAGGCTTTCACCGGTAAATAAGGGATTTGATAGCCGAACACATCAACCGCATCAGCCGATAAATCATTACCATAAAACAAGCGATTATATCCGGTTACCATCGCGGCACTTGAGCGCCAATTAGTATCCATCAACCATTGATAATCACAGTCGTTACGTGCTGAAAGATAGGCAAATATGTCACCACCACGAAAGCCATAAATCGCTTGTTTAGGATCGCCAATCATATAAAGCGCAGCGTTGGCTTGATGATAATAAATTGCTTTTAAAATAGAGAATTGTTGTGGGTCGGTATCTTGAAATTCATCAATTAACGCCACGGGAAATTGCGAAAAGATACTATTTGCTAATACTTGCTTAGGTTCATTCACTAGGCAGTGATGTAAAGTGCTGATCAAGTCATCAAAGCCCATGACATTGGCTTGTAGTTTTTTACGGGTGATTTCTGCCCTAATATGATAAATACCTGCTCTGACAACTAACAAGGCTTTGGCACGGTTCAGTTGCTTTGCCAACTCCGGATGCTGTTTTTTAACTTGATTAACGCTAGCAAAAGCTTCAACTAATTCAGCTTTCAGTTTAGAGCGACCAAAGCGGCGACCATCAATAAATGCGTCGGGCATCTTACCGTGCTGACCTTCAACATCAGCCGAAAGCGCAGCTAGCCAAGTCAATAACTGGGCTAATTCTTGTTGACGTTTTTCTCGTTCAGCGCCCTTTTTAACCTCGATCAGTGCTTCAGTTAACAAGGTATTATTTGCCTGTAAACTGGCAATCGCTTGTTCAACTAAAGCTTTAAATTCAACGCTAATATTTTCAGGATCTTGCACATGCAGGGCATTTTCTGTCGTTAAAGCTTTGGAGAATTGATTAATAAAGCTATTCGGCTCAGACCAAAACTCAGTCACTAGCCGAAAGGCTTGATTATTACTTTCATTGGTTAAGGCTAACACACGATACCAATCTTGGCAGGCTTCTAACGTAATGTCTTGGGTGTCTGTTTCCATCAGGGCATTAAAGCTGATACCGCTGGCAAAGGCATATTGATTTAGCACACGCTTACAAAAACCATGAATGGTAAAAATGGCGGCTTCATCGATATAAAGTAATGCTTGGGTTAATCTGGCTTTTACTTCACTTGCGCCAATACCTTTACCTAACAGGTTGTTACTTAAGCTTTTAAAGTAGTCGTCTTCAACCACTAAACGGTCCCAGTTGTGCAAACTTTCTCGAATAAAATCATCAATACGACCACGAATTTCTTCAGTGGCGTCTTTGGTAAAGGTCATCACCAAAATTTGTTCTATCGGTAATTCGCGCTCTAATAACAGCCGAAGAAATATACGGGTAATGTTGTGTGTTTTACCGGTACCGGCACTGGCTTCAATTAAGTGTTTGCCTTGCAATGCAATGGTATTGGCATTTAAATTTTTCATGGCTGTACTCATGACAATGCTCCCGACTTAGCGGTTACTTTAACGGTCTGCAAAGCATCGAACATAGGTTGATACAATGCGAGTAATCGCGGCGATATGTCGTCAAAGTCGGGGCATTTTCGCCAAAAATACTGTATGTAAGGCTCATCACCAAAGGCTTGAAAGCTATTACTGTCAGTCCAAAACTGTTCAAACTGTGCTTGCTCAAACACTTTACTCTTTCGTACTTTTTCAGCAAGGTCTCCGTTAAGTAACAACGGCTGATGTTGGCCTAAAAAGTAACTCGCCACTAAGCATAACAATTGTGTTTTTGCATCAACAAGTTCACTAAAATAAAATTGACTCGGTTTCTGACTTTTAGTGTCAAAGTAATAACCATGCGTTGCCGTGATATCAGCAAATAACTCATGAGTTGCCGCATCAGTTTGCGCGACTTGAATAATCAATTGATGCAAATATAAGGTAAATAAATCTTTAGCTTTGGCACTGCTACTGCGATAAAACACCGCTTTGTTAGCCACTAAGGTTAGTTTAGTACTTAACGTTAAGCGTTGAGGCAACACGGCGGTTAATATCGCTAACTCGTCTGCTAAGAATAACCCCGGCGCTGTTGATGAGGTATTTTCTGAGCTGCCAGCAAGATTATTGCTGAGAAAGTGCGCCAAATTCAGCGTAACACTGCAATCGTTCTTAGTCAGTATTAAGTCTTCACCTTGCGCCAGCTCAGTAATAATAAACTGACTAAAGTTTTCGCTGTCTTGTTGCCAGCCTTTTATTAGCTCATCGGTACTGGGTAGATCCGGCAAACTGCCCGAAAGTTTGGCACTGAGCAATAACTCCTGACAACTTTGCTTACTTTGTGTTGGTGCTAAATAATAACTAAGCAAGTCTTGTCTGAGCAGGTAACTATCAAGATGATTAGGGACAAAAGGTTCGACATCATTGATCAAGGTATTGGTATTATCTAAATACAAATAAAGTGCCTTTTGTGCATAATAACGCCCAGGATGTTGATAAAAACGAATGAGTTCACTAGCGACCAAGTGTGCTTCACTGTTGACTACATCGAGGGGGTCACCTAAATCAGCATCCGCTGACTTTATTGCTGTCGTTAGCGCTGGATTTTCTCGGCGTAAATTTAGCCAGTTGGCATCAAAGCTGGCAAATTGCCCTAAATAGTTTTGTTCACTAAACGCTTGCATCGGCAACTGCCTAACTTGGCTTAAGATATTAACTTCACTGTCACTGTTTAACCCCAGCAATTGCCAGCCATAGCCTCGCGCCAGATACTCCATCAACTCTTTCAATACTAACGAAGGCTGACGATCTTTATTATTCTTAATGTTTTTACCTTGAAAACTTAAATATAAAGCTTGGCGAGCTGAAATTATCGCCTCTAAAAATAAGTACCGATCATCGCCACGGCGTGATCTATCGCCAAGTTGCGCCGGTGTTGTGGTCATTAAATCAAAACTCAGTGGTTGGCGTTGACGTGGAAACTCGCCATCATTTAAGCCTAAAACTGCAATAATTTTAAACGGAATACTACGCATAGGCAGCATAGAGCAAAATGTGACTTGGCCAATCATAAATTGGCGACCTGGATCGGGCTGACTAAAGTGATTATTAAGAAAATCGCGAATAACCGCTAAACTGATATCAGTGTGGTAGCCCGCGTGCTGACAATATTCCACTAAAGATTCGATAGCCGAGCGCACAATAGCCAAACCATTATCATTTTCGTCATCAAACAGTTGCGTTAAAAGCTCAAACAAAAATTGTTGCCATTGCGTCGCACTTCGTGCTTTTGACATTTTGGCAGCGGTCAGTTGTAGTTGCTCAATAATTAACATTAACTTACCAAGCAACTCACTGTCACTGCCTTCAATGGTCGGCAATAGCAGTTGGTTTTGATAGATAACACGGTGATCTGCAAAAGCAAAGCCACGCATTAAGCGACTTAACCCTTGCTGCCAAGTAAAACTGTCAGTGGCATCATCTAACGTAGTGGCTGAGCTTTGAGATAAAACTTGTTGTTTATGGGTCTTATCTAGGCCCCAATGTACTGCTGATAACTCAAGCCAATGGGTAATTTTTTCAATATCATCAAGGTTAATAGCAAAGCGAGCTTGCATAGCAGGCAAACGTAATAAGGCAATTAAACTGGAGACTTGAAAACGACTATCAGGCAAGGTTAATAATTGTGAAAATGCCGCCACTAAGGGCTCAGCGTCTTTACTAATGCGATCGGCAATTGAACAAGGTAGTGGCGGCACTTCATCAGCAATATCTTGCCAACCTCGAGTAAACACGGCATTAACGTAGGGTGCGTATTGCTCTACTTGCGGACACATCACGAGTACGTCTTTCGGCGTTAAACTTTTATCTTGATTAAATTGGTGTAATAACCAATCGTGTAAACCTTGTACTTCACGCAGCGCACTATGAGCACTGGTGATCAAAACTGAGCCGTCTACTTTTGGTGCCTCTTGATAAATATTCGGGGTACTGTGACGAGCATCTGATAACGATAAAATATCTTCTTGCACACAGGCTAAAACACTTGCTTGCTTGCGTTCATCAAGGCTTGGCTGGGCTTGCTCACTGCTTGCTTTCTCGTTGTTTGCTTTCTCGTTGTTTATTTGCTCAGTGGCTAAGTCAGCAACCGCTGACTCAAAGACGTCAATATTAATGGTACTGTATTGGTACAACAGCGCCATAAACTCACGCCCTTGCTGGCCTAAGTTAGCTAACAATGGGTTGCCAACTTGCAGGTTTACATCGGCTAAATCAGCACTTTCTTGGTGAGAAAAGTCAGTACCTTTAAGCCAAGCTTCAATGGCATTTTTTTCTGTCACCACATCGCCCCAATAAGCATAACAGGGATTTAAATGGAAAAAATGCACATCAATTTGCTGGCTAAGCGCATTGATAAATTCAAGCCAAAGCGGTGCCATGGCATTAATACCAAAAAATGATAAGCGTTGAGGCAATATTTGTGCTTTTAGTTTCTCAGTATTATTTAAGTTTTTTATCGCTAATGCTACCAAATCGCGAGGGTCGTAAGCTTGTTCTCGTACCAGTAAATGCCACAGTTTACCTTGCCAAATGGCATTACTTTCAAGACTCTGCTCAGCTTCATCTGAGCCCGATGAGCTTGCATTGTCAGCTTGATCAAAAGCGTTAAATACCCCTTGATGCCAATCGTGGATCCATTCAGGACGAAATATTAAATATTGTTCATATAAATCAGCTAACTGACAAGCTAATTGATAACGTTTTAACTGCTTTGCATCGCTGTAACTGCTATTTTCGCTGTCGTTGTCAGCGCTATTCGCTTGCCAATATTGAGTAGCGACTTGAAAGCACTCGTCACCGGTGACTTCACTTGAGGCCAGTAAGGTATCAATTCGCCAAGCAAGTACTTCACGTGAATAAGGTGATTGCTCGGGCACATCTTCATCACTGGCTAAATTTCGAATTAAATTCCACAAAAACTGTGATGGCAACGCATAGCGCATATTCATGCTAATGCCGCGTTGCTCAGCAAGCGACATATTCAACCAATGTTGCATGCCTGCATTTTGTACAATAACGGTATCTTGAGCGAAAACAGGAAGTGGGGAAAGCTGCTGAATTTTATCAAGCAGAACTAATAAATTTTCCATTTTATTAGCAGGATAAAGATAGAACAAATGCACGCCTTTTTAGCCATTTTTCTGATGGTTAAATTTAACCACATCAAGCGCAAGAACACTAGGGTCTGTTGATCTTCACGGTTAAATTTTGTTTGAGATAACAGTATTTTAATCGCGGCAAGTGGTCTGTAGTCTAATCATGCTAAAAAACACGACTCACAACTACCATATTCTGCAATCGCAAAGGACCAACATCCGAGGAGACAACAAAGATAAAAATACTTTTAGCCGAACCCTTCAGACAGCGTTTGTTGGGCATTTTAACTGCGTGATCATCTTTTTATGTGAAATAATATCAGTCAATACGATGATGTTAACACCTCAAGCAAAAATTGATTTCGATGCATGAGGTGTTGGTTATTTTAGCGCTCAACTTATTGGCTTAGGCTTTATTTAGACGAAATGATTTTCAGGTATAACGTACCAAGTACCGCAGCAATAACAGAGGCAATTAAAATAGCTGTTTTAGCATATTGTAACTGTTCAGCTTGTCCTGCAAAGCCCAAAGTGGCAATAAAGGTCGACATAGTAAAGCCAATGCCGGTTATCAATGATGCGCCTACAATATGTTGAAAGTTAACACTATTAGGCAAACTGCCTAATTTAAATCTCAGGCTCAACCAACAAGCACTCGTAATACCAATAAACTTGCCAAGTACTAAACCCGAAATAATACCTAAACCAATAGGATGTTGAAGGCTGTCAACTAATGAGTTCAAGTTGACAACTACCCCGGCATTTATTAAGGCAAACAGCGGTAAAATAAACAAAGATACCGGCAATTCTAAAGCATCTTCCCAACGGCGTAAGGGCGTACTCGCCCGTTCAGCAACATCACGCACTTCAAGTACCTTGTCATGATCTTGCTTATTTGCCAGCACATCGACTGTTTCGGCACTACGTTGCAACGAACTTATCTTAGATTTCGCTTTATTAAGTAACTTATCTGCGGCTAACTTAGGACGAGCGGGAACGGTTAACGCAATTGCCACACCCGCCACTGTGGCGTGAACACCAGAATTGAGCATCAATAACCAAATAACAACACTGATAATAATATAAAACATGGGTTGACGAATGCCGGCATAATTCGCCAGCACTAAAAATGCAACCAACGCAGATGCACCAGACAAATGCCCCACTGATATTTGCTCAGTGTAAAATATTGCAATAACTAATATAGCACCAATATCATCAACAATGGCGAGGCCAACAATAAAGGCCAGTAAGCTGGCAGGAATATGTTTTCTCACTATGGTAAGCACACCAAGAGCAAACGCTGTATCGGTGGCCATCGGAATACCCCAGCCGATTTGAGAGTCAAGCGAGTAATTAAATAACAAATAGATCAGTGCTGGAAAAATCATACCGCCTAAAGCACAGAAAATGAGCATACGACGATTTTCAGGCTCCGCCAAGTCGCCCACGAGTACTTCGCGCTTGATCTCAAGACCGAGTAAGAAAAAGAATATCACCATCAAGCCATCATTAATAATGTGTTTGAGTGAAGCTTTAAATTCAAAATCGCCAAAAAACATGCCAATAGGCGTGTGTACTAAATCAACATATGTGGCTGAATAAATTGAGTTTGCCCACCATAATGCGACGATAGTAGACAATAAAAGAAACAAACTAGAAGTGGTTTGGGCACGAATAAAACTGGAAAGTGGAGGTTGAATATTCTCTAAACCACGTTGTAATAAATTTTTAGCGTTATTGGTCATCGAATCTCCTTAGTGTTCTAAATGGATTAGAAAAATGGGAGTTGGCATAATAAAATTATATCTGTGCCAACGATTAACGATTTACCCTACTAAGGTATAAACTTAACTGCGTAAATGCAAATGTTCCGCATTAATATCCCCATGCAGCTTCAAAATGCAGGGGGCAGCTGCAATGAGCAATGTCTTTAGGCAAGCATTGATTAGAGAAAATGACTGTTCTCGGTAACTGCCCATGCCTTGCCCTATTGCCCTTCATCCACCTAGGAATCTTATCAAAATCAATAACCCAGTTAATAAAACCGGTAACGTTAAGCAGCTCACATAGCAAGTAGCTCAGTCACCAACAAATCACTTAATAGCAAATTACACGAGCGGCAATTATTGTATGCCAAGCTTAGCTAACCACAATTGCCAACGTAAACGCCGATAGTGGTATTTTAGTTTACTCCGGTGATGATTAAGTGCTTGCTTACTGTCCTCACGGTTAAATTTTTGATACGAGTATTGCTCAAAGCTATCAGCTATAACGACAAAATCCGCTAATAATCTGGGGCAATTTTTGGCAATATAATCAGTAAATTGCTGACCTGTCATCGACTTCTCCTTGACTAAATCATGTTTAGCCATTAACGCTAGGGTTTGCAAGTATATTTGGGTGATTTTATGCTGGTTTTTCCCCTTCGCAGGCACAAGTTTATAGCAACTAACGACTAACACGATTAAAACTAATACTACCAGCAGATAAAATGCATTTTTACCTGCTTTTAAATTAGCTAACAACTGAGCCATCACACGACTTTGTTTTTGTCCGGTATATCCAATAACCCAACGCGTCCAGTGGTAGTCAATAGCCTCGATTTGCATTTTAAGTTGTTTATACCACTGCATAGTTCGCAAGGGCTGCAACGAAAAAAGTCCTGACGATAAATCAGCATATTCCTGCATTAAGTTGTTCGAGAAGCCACTTTCCACCCGTTCAGGATCAACCGCTGCCGTTGGGTCTATTCGCTGCCAACCTTGCTCAGGCAACCATACTTCTGTCCAAGCATGAGCGTTACGCTGATAAACACTTAAATAGTTGCCATTAGGATTAAACTCTCCCCCTAAATAACCTACCACCATACGCGCAGGAATACCCGCAGCACGCATTAAATAAGTAAAAGCACTAGCATAATGCTCACAAAAGCCAGCCCGAGTATCAAAGTAAAACTCATCCAAGCTATTGTTGTTCAAGCCGGGTGGCTGCAAAGTGTAATAATAATTGTTTTGATTAAAGTCAGCTAATACCCGACCAATTAACTTTGCATCATCACTATAACGCTGACGTAGTTGTTGTGCTTTTGCTGTTAACTTTGGGTTATTCTGTGTAGTTAATGCCAGATTCAAAGACCGTGTTGCATCAGTCAGCTGAGGAGAGAGTATAGTGTCAGGGTAACTAGTAACTTGATAACTTAATGTTTGGCTAATAATGCCATGATAAAACAAAGCAAAGTCATTACGCTGACCAATGTTAGCTTGCTCACTTGTTGCAAAGTCGAGCGCAAATAACCAAGACTGAAAACTAGGCTCAGCAATCACCTGATAACCGATCCCTTTGCCACGCAGTTCAATATTTACAGCACTGTTGGCATGGCTTAAATTAGCAAAATCATTACTCTGCTGACGACCTTGTGTTGAGTATTGCTCGGCCTGTTGCCAAGTTGTGCCATCAAAATCATCTAACACCAACGCCCGCCAATACAATTGCGCATGCGCTGGGCTGCGATCTTCAAAACTAACTCTAAAGGCTAATTCATTCGACAAAGCTAACCGCGCAATATCACCAATTTTAACCCGCTCGGAAAGCCCTACCTTTGCAGATTTAACATTCGGCACTTGCCAAAGCGGGCTTAACTTTGGAAAACCAACAAATAACACAACGGCAAAAGGTATTGAATAAAGGCTAAGCTTACAGAGCAATTTAACTTGTGTTGGTAACAGCATTTTAGCAGTAAAAAAGCTCAGTAAAATATAAAAATTAGCAAAAACTAAGACAATAATCGCTAATGAATAATAAATTGATTGCATAAAAATTAATGATGATGCGGCAACAAAAACACCTAATATCACTAATTGATATAAGTCTTTACGGTTAAGTATTTCAAACATTTTCAAACTATAAGCGAAACATAATAAATGGATCATGCTTAGCAATAATCCCAACTCACGTCCGGCTGCTGCAATAACAACACTGCCAGTTATGGCTAATAATAATATCGCCCAAGTGGGTAATATTGCCGGCGCTGGGTAATAACAGGAAGTTTGATTTGTTGACGCGTTTAACAAGGACTGTCGCGTGGCCTTAACATGCACAGCAAATTGTGTTGCTAAAGCGATGCTAGCAAATAATATATACAGCCAATGAAACTGCATAGCTAAGGTTAACAGGTTGAGAAATTGCAAAACTAACAAGGAAAAAAACACATTACTATTGAGCATCAGCGGCATATCGCTATTGCGTTTATTGTTTTTGCTATTTTTAACTTTACTCATAGCCCTCCCGTTAATCACCGACCAAGCTCAACATTTAGCAAGAATTCATTAATTCGTTTACTCTTTCCCGAATCTATTTTTATTAACTTTTGATAGCCAAAACAGCCTCAACGCCCAAACTAATAACATGCTAATGCCGTTAAGCATTTTAAGGTGTGTTGGGCACTATGATGATACGCAATACTTTGATGAGGTAACTTTAATGAAAAAGCAATTTGCTGCTCATGACAGTCTTTAATTGCAAAACTTAACCAACTTAAACGCTGTTCAAGATTACCGGCCGGTAAGTGATCAAAATCCAATTGTAGCTTTGCCGATAATGCTTGTTGATATTGCTTAGTTAACCAACCTTGGCCACGGGCTACTTGCCTCCATGCCACACGGCTAAAGGGCTCGCCAAGTTGATAATGTCGCAATTGATGAAATTCATCTTGTCCAGATTGAAAACTGTCTTGATAACTTGCAACACTATTATTTATTTCTTCACTATCTGCACCTCGTTGAGCAGCAGACCAAGCATAAGCAACAGGCTCGGGATATGCTGTAATTTGTTGAGCAAAGTCGAGTCGAGTCCAAGTTTTAAATAAGCCAAAACCATACTCACTAATAATCAACACTCGCCCAAGCGAATATTGACCACGTTGACACACCTGATATGGCACTTGTACCTTGTTTTCTCCTACAACCAATTGCTCGAGTGTGACTCCCAACAGTTTATCTTCACTGTTCAATTTATCGTGCTGGCTTTTAGTCATAGTGGCTGACTGTTCCAAAGCAAAACGAATACTAAAGCGTGCTTTGTTACTGCTGACAACAATAGGAAAGTATAACTTTGAGCCAACAAAGCCTTGCATTGATTGGGTAGCTTGAAATCGTAAGCCAGAAAGATTTAAAAAACTATGGTGTAACACGACAATGAAAAAACTCACCAACAAATAACTAAGCAAAATAATGACATTATTCTGATAATTTGTGCCAAGCAAAAATAACAACAGCATAAACAGTACAAAACAAGCACCGAAACGCGTTGGCATAATAAAAATATTACGATAATTTATCTGTTGCTGACAACCTTGAGGAATACGTCGTATTAGCCAAACATTAATCCGCTTATTTATGAAAGCTTTTAATGCTGCTGATATCGCGGTAAAGACACTGCTTTTTTCTTTGCTGAGCAAGTAGCGCTCCTTTTATGGCAATTAAATTCAATAGACTCGCTTAATGTATTGATTTAACAGAACGGCCTCGTTTTAAAGTAATGGATTAGTTGGATCAACTTGCGACAGTATTTGCTGAGAAAGCTCATTAACTTCATCAAAAATATGATGCTGCTGTGGTGCTAATCTATGTTCACATACTGCCGAAAATACCGCCTGAATATCATCAGGAATAACATAATCACGATTTTCCATAAATGCCCAAGATTTAGCTGTGGCTAACAAAGCTTTTCCTGCTCGTGGTGATAAGGCTTTTGCTTGTGATTCTACCTGCCTACTTACTCTACAGAGCGCAATAACATAATCGATAATTGCCGGAGCCACAGTAATCTGACTGATATGCAGCTGTATTTCACGTAACTGCTCAACCGTTAAGAATGCTTTAATATCAGTTGTATCATGATGGGAGCTTGTTGCCTGTAATATTTTTCGCTCCGCATCTATGTTAGGAAAGCCTAACGAAAGCCGCATCATAAAACGGTCTAGTTGTGATTCAGGCAGCGGATATGTACCGGCATGCGACATAGGATTTTGCGTGGCAATAACAAAAAAAGGTTCAGGTAGCTGATGTGTCACACCATCCACACTCACGCGCCCTTCTTCCATGGCTTCTAATAAAGCACTTTGGGTTTTAGGGCTTGCTCGGTTTACTTCATCGGCAAGTACTACTTGGTTGAATATCGCCCCTGGATGCAAGAGAAATGATTTTTTCACATCATCAAAAATAGTAATACCAATAACATCAGCCGGCATTAAATCTGAAGTAAATTGAATTCGCTGGTATGACAAACCTAAGGTTAACGCCAAAGTATTCGCTAAGGTTGTTTTACCCATACCGGGTAAATCTTCAATTAAGATATGACCTTTAGCAAGTAAACAGCTCAAGGCTAATTTCACTTGATGAGGCTTGCCAATTACCACCGATCCAATTTGAGCCAAAATATTGGCAACTGCCGTTTGCATATATTGATATCCTCATAGTAAGACTATCAGCATAAGTAATTATTAAAATAATACCAAGGTAAATAACCCCTGTTCGGCTTAATGGACATTATAACCAGTTGACTCATAGCGTTATTGATTTCGATAAGGTAATAACCTTTATCAAAATCAATGTCTTGCCTACATGGATGTACTTAGGTTCAGTCTGCAACGGTGAACCTGTGCCGCTAAACCTTTTAAACTTCAACTGAGTGGGAAGAAACTTAGTAGAATTAGTATAATACCGAAATAAGTTGTCGAAATAGATCACCGAGAAATTAATATTATTTATATCAAGCACCTAAACTTAGTTAAGAGCCACCTTATATAGGTAAAATGACTAACGGATAACAAAACATAGAGATGCAACTCAGCGTATTTTCCATCATATTAATAAGCATTTAAAGCTCAGATAAAGCAATAGAATGGTGGGATAATACTCATGTGGCGAATAACTTAATCCTAAGTCTGTTGCCTAATATTTATCCCCTAAAGTGAATGATTGGCTAAAAAATTGAATTAAGCCAACATTTCAGTAAAAATCACCGCCTTACTTGACCTCAGTCAACGACCAACAATAAAACTTTATGTCATGCTATCAAAACGGTGTAATTCAATGCACTCAATAAAAATATACATTGGCTAGTGGTTTATAGCTTTTTTAGGCAAGCTGCGCTTTAGTTTCAAGCACTCGTTTGTCATTTGCAGCACAGATTTAATAAATATTCGCGAATATCACTCGCGTTTTGAGGTAAGTTATGGATATAGATTTTAGCGAAATAAACTATTTAGTCGACCCATGCAGTCGTACGTTACATGCCGACTATCAACAGTTTTTGCTATCACTAACTGGTCTTACCGTTATAGATATCAAAGGCGAGAGTAGTAATGAATGGCGAGTTATTTCAACATTATTACATGGAAATGAACCTTCGGGTCTTATAGCAGTACATCGATGGCTGACCACGGAAAATTCATTACCTCAACCTAAAGCCAACATTCGTATTATAATTTCATCGGTTGAAGCTGCTACACATCAGCATTTATTCAGTCACCGATACTTACCGAATGGTGTTGACTTGAATCGTTGTTTTAACGAAGAGGCGATAAGAAGCAGTAAAGATGGCGAAAATAAAGATATTGACGGTTATATCCAACGCGCAAAGTTAATAGAAACGGCAATAAGAGAAGTGAACCCAAGATCAATTATCGATTTACACAATACCTCAGGCAATGGCCCAGCTTTTGCTGTTAGTACCTTGATCAGTCCAAATGTTTTATCGCTTGCTTCCTACTTTTGTGACACTTTAATCTTGTCTGATATCAGCATTGGCGCAATGATGGAGTTAGACTTCTCCTGCCCTGTGGTAACAATTGAATGCGGAGGCAGTGCTGATGACCAATCACACGAAGCGGCTTATAATGGTATTAAACAATTTGCTCAATGTGATATCCGTTCTGCTTTGCCACAAGATAAAGCCGTACAAATACTTTATAAACCTCTGCGTTTAGTGATTAAAGCTCAGCGAAAACTTTCATTTAGCGAGCATGATGAAAGCTATAGTGGTGTAACCCTAAGAAAGAACATTGAACAATTTAATTACGGTGGCTGCTGTGAAGGTTTATTACTCGGTTGGCTAGATGATAACGGTTTAGAAAATCTGGAGATGCTCAATGATCAAGGGGTTAACGTCATCGAAAATTACTTTAGAATGGATGACAATAAGTTGGTTTGTGCCACCAGCATAAAAATATTTATGGCATCAAATCAAACTGACATAGTGCGCTCAGATTGCCTATTTTATGTGGTTAATAACGTCAACAATCATCTTTAATCATCAAATTTAAAGTATCAGTGTCGAAGCACCTAGCTAAACGGTGCTTCGGCAATAGCTTGCTCAAGGGCAATACTTGCTATCCCTTGTTCACGCAGGGCATGAATATATTTTAAGGTTTTGAAACTATCAAACCATACCGTCAGTTGTTTATTAAATTGCGCTTGTTTTGCTGATTTTTGCTTGCTGATAAAAGTGAGTAAACCAATATTTTTCAACGCTTGCTGTGTTGTGTCAGACAAGCCGGCAAACCAAAGTTCGGGCTGCAGCCGGTGTTGCCATAATATGGCAAAGGCCTGTAAACACGCTTTTAATTCGATGAAAACTGTTGGATGATAATAGAGGTAATCTTGCCCTTGCTCGGTAAGTTGCATAATGTTTTGTACTGCCGGCCCGGTGCCAAACGGTACTCGTTGCGAAGGTCTAGCATCGAGCTTGATAGTCACATCGGGCAAATAAACCACATCCCCTAATTTCGCGAGTTTATTCAACAAATAAAAATCTTCTCCAGCACTACGTTTAGGAAAACCGCGCGCTTGACAATACGCCAACATATCAAAAGATAACGTACTACCAATAGTAAAGTAAGCGTAAGGAGATTGAGCATACGCCAAACCCGCAACATAATAACGTAAAGCACGTTCATAAAGCTTATTGGCTTGATAAATGGCTTGCTGATCACTGTGGTGATAAAAATTACAGCAAGTTGCTACGGCCTGTTTAAGTGCTAAATTATCGCTAGCATGTACCGTAAAGTAATTATCAGGTAAATAAGCATCGGCGTCGCTTGAATGGATCCACGGGTTTGCAATAACACCAGCATAAAACAATGTAACCGCTAAATCGGCACCAATTTTTCTTGCTAAACCTACCCCTTGCTCAGCAGGAATAGCATGATGATAACGATTAACCATTAAAATAGCGGAGTTTATTCGCTGGTTTTTATTTGCTTGACACAATTCAATTAACTGTAAGTTATCTTGCTGCCAAATGACCCCACCTTGTTGCGCAATAGCGTTACTCAAATCTACTTGTGTTTGATAATGCGCAAGGCCGAGATCATTATCAGGCTGGTTAATCACCACAATCAGTAAACAACTCTGCTCAACAAGTACTGAGTTAACAAAACGCTCAATAAACGCGGCGGTTTCCTCAAAGGCAGGGATCACAAGAACCTGCTGATAACTCAACCGCTGTGGAAACGAAGTTAAAGATTGTGTTTCTGGCTCGGCATAATGCGCTAAATATTTAGCACAGGTATTGTGTCCTTGTCGCACAGCATTAGCATGGTTCATATTGAAAATTCGAATTAATGCAAAGCAGCTCTAAACGGTAATGCCATGCAAATATCAGCCTCTATCTCTAAAACTTCATCTAAACGCTGATCAACATCAGCCTTATCAAAATATTCATAAGCGAGTTCAATAAATAAGTTTTTATGCTTTTCTTCTGATTTAGCAATACTTTGATAGAAGTCTTTATCTTTACCTTCGGGTAATGCTTGTGCCACTAAAGAAAATCGTTCATGACCGCGAGCTTCAATAACGCCGGCAACGATTAACCGATCCATAAAAAACACATCACTGCCATTACGAAAAACTTTACGAATTTGGTTAATATAAGGGTCTTTTTCATCAGCACCTAATTGGCCACCACGGGCATAAATTAACTTTAATACTTGTTTAAAGTGAATAAGCTCTTCAATGGCTAAATCGGCCATAGCTTTCACCACAGACTTACGATCGGGATAGTGAGAAATCATCGACATCGCCATACCTGAGGCTTTTTTTTCTGCTGCCGCGTGATCGGTTAAAAAGGCATCGAAGTCACTAAGCACAACTTCGGCCCATGCTTTAGGGGTTTGATATTTTAATTCGAACATAAATACGTTTTACTAATTGAAGAAGGAATAAATAATGGCGGTATTTTACACGCCTCATAATTACCGACAACAAAAACCTAAAGCAAAGCACAAGCTAAATAACAAAAGGCTGACGTGGTTTAATGGATTCGACTACCCCAGTTAAGACATAATAACCTTAACTGGAGAACATAAATGACAAAACGTAAAAAATACACCAAAGAGTTTAAACTTGATGCAATTTCTTTAGTCAGAGATCAAAATATTAGTGTATCTGAAGCGAGCAGAAATCTAGGTATTGGAAATCAAATGCTTGGCCGCTGGATCAAAGAAGCAGAACAAGAAGATGGTCAAGCTTTTCGAGGTAACGGTAAGCTAACACCTGATCAAGAAGAAATACGTAAATTAAAAGCCCAAGTAAAGCGCCTGGAGATGGATCGTGAGATATTAAAAAAAGCGACGGTCTTCTTTGCAAAAAGAAACGAAGTGAAATATTCGTTTATTACCCATCATAAGAAGATCTGGCCTGTGGTACTTATGTGCCGAATATTGGGTGTAAAAAGCAATAACTATTATAGTTATCAAAAGCGTAAATTAGATAAGCCAAGTGATTCAACACACCAAGAGATGCTTGAGTTAGTAAAGGATATTGCCAAATTTAGTGACAATACCTATGGCGAAAGACGTATTAAAGCGGTACTGAATGCGTTGAGTTTCCGCGTAAGCCGATGGACAGTAGCCAAATTAATGAAAGAGGCTAATGTTTGGGTTCGTTACAAAAAGAAATATAAAGCAACAACCAATAGCAATCACAATAAGCCGCTTTATAAAAATGAGCTTGAGCAAAATTTCATCACAGAGCAGCCAAATCAAGTGTTTGTTGGTGATATCACTTATATTTGGACTGCGGAAGGTTGGCTCTATTTAGCGGTTGTTATCGACCTATACGCTCGCAAAGTTGTTGGCTGGAGCATGGGGTCAAGAATGAAAGCTCAACTTGTCTGTGATGCACTAACGATGGCTGTTTGGCAAAGAAGCCCAGAGAAAGGACTTATTGTTCATTCCGATCAAGGTGTTCAATATGCAAGCCACCAGTACCGAAAATTACTTAATAACAATGGCTTTATTGGCAGTATGAGTAAAAAGGGCTGCTGTTGGGATAATGCCGTTGCTGAAAGCTTCTTTGGTAGCCTAAAGCAAGAGCGTGTTCATTGGAGAAATTATGAAACACGCTATGAAGCGCAACAAGATATAATGAATTACATAACCATGTGGTACAACAGTAAGCGACTACACTCTTACTTAGGGTATCAAAGCCCAAATGATTTTGAATTAAAAATTAATGAGTTAGAAAAAGTAGCTTAACTAGGGTGACTGAATTTACTTGACCAGGTCAGGCTGATTTAAAACGGCTAACAATTAATCAATAAGTATTAAGCGCTGAGCAAGATCCTAGTTTAAATTCCTCAGACATTGGAACTTCACTTCATGAAGTAAATTAACATTATTGTTAAAAATTCCCTGTATCGCTAAAAAGATACTTAATGAATAATCAAAATAAGGTAAGATCGAGTCATAACATGGATGATTTAAAATACAGAACTCATTGTAGGTATTTTAATGAGTATCACCTTAAACCTAAAAATGTTTCTATATTTATGTTCAAAAAATTATTCAATAAAATTTTTAAAAAATCAAAGAAAAACACGGCCAATCTGTACTACTTTGAAAACAGCAAAAAAACAACTAATGCTCAGCAAGAAACCGAACATAAACAAACTGACATTGAATATAGCGTTAAAAATACAGTATCTATTGCACCTATAATCCGCTCGTTTGATGAACAATATCAACAAGATTTTTATGACTATCTATTAGGCTCTTCCCCTTCGGTTAGCTCTTCGTATAACGACGAGTTATCAAAGCTTATTTCTGAAAAAATAGAAAATTTATTAAAAAGTCCAAAGTTAATTTTAGATTCATTACCAACCTTGCCATTATCGTTAACAAAAATAATGGCACAATTAAATAATGATGACTTTGATGCGAATGAATTAATCAAACTTATCCAACAAGAGCCAGCTATTGCCGCTAAGGTCATCGAGCTTGCCAACTCTTCTTATTACAATCGTCAAAGTAAAGAAATCAATGACTTAAAATCTGCTTTTATGGTGCTAGGTGTTAACGGTTTATCAGAAGGAGTTATTAACGGTTTTGTTAGTCGATTAGTGCCACACCCAAGTATTTACTTTCGACAATATGGTCAAAAAATCTGGCAACATAGTTTATCTACTGGCATAACCGCTAAAGCGCTGGTGGCGAAATCACCTTTAAAAGCTCATGCAGCTCAAGCCTACTTTATCGGTTTAATTTGTAACTTGGGTGATCTGATTATTTATCAATTATTAATAGATGCTTTTGCTGTAGTACACCCTGACTGCCAGCCAAACTCAGTATTATTTAAAAATATGATGGCTAAAAATTCAAAAAGACTAACTTACTTTATTGCAAAGTATTGGAATTTTCCTAACTCTATATTGGAAGTTTTAGCACTACAGGCACAAGTAAAAAAATCAGCGTTATTACCGGCACTACACAAGAAAATGCCCATTGCTTGCTTTATTTATGAAGCTAAAGTCATCAGCGAATTACAAATGAGATTAACGCAGCAAACAATTGATAATGATTATATAAAAGAGGTATCAACGTCGTTACTTTTCACTGAACAAGCCACGGTACAATTAAATTTGATACTAGCTAATAATCAGTTAGAAAGCGCCTAGCAAAGTGAGATCAATACTGCCTTTGGTGTTTAACTACAAAATAGTTAAACACCAAAGGCCTATCGCGGTAAGTAATACATCATTAGCACACAAAAAATAACAATACCCCAGAATGCTTTCACGAAAAAACTTAACCGTGCTTTGCCCTCGGGGTGGTGTTTTGTTAACGCCATACCGCAGTTAGTACAGTGTTCGAGTTTACTGTCATTTTTTACTTGGCAAAACAAACAAGAAACTTGTTCGTGAGACATAATGCCCCCTAAAATAAAATGCTTCGCTTATTCAATTAACTCGTTATTGGCTGGTTAATTGATGGTAAAGCTGCGGCAAACGCACCGGCAGCTGATCAGGTCTTAAAATAACCGTGTAGCCATTGCTACCAAACAAATAAGGTAAATAACTTTGCGCTTCTTGGTCAATGGTTATACAAAAAGGTTTAATGCCCAGTTTATTGGCTTCTTTTATGGCTTGATGAGTATCTTCAATGCCAAATCGCCCTTCATAATGGTCAATATCATTTGGCTTGCCGTCGGTGAGTATTAATAGCAATTTTTGTGTACTGCGTTGCTCAACTAAAACTTTTGTTGCTTGACGAATAGCCGCACCCATTCGAGTATAAAAACCAGGGCGAATAGAGCGCACCCGGCCACGAATAACATCATCATACTTTTCATTAAAGTTTTTCAACAACGTAAAACGCACATTGCTACGCTTTACTGACGAAAAACCATACATGGCAAAACTGTCGCCAACACTATTTAGCGCTTCACCAAACAGTAACATCGAGTCTTGTACTACATCGATAACACGACTATTGTCATCTAAATAAGCATCAGTCGACATCGATAAATCAGCTAGCAGTAAAGTAGAAATATCACGATTGTTGCCACGAAAGCTGCGATAGTGCCCCTTTTCTTTGGTCGGTGATATTTTTGACTCTATATGAAAATCAAGCCAAGCAGCAAGATCTAACTCTTCACCTTGGTGCTCACCCTTGAGCCAATACCGTACACTGCGCAGTTGTTCAAACTGAGCTTGTATTACTTTCGCTGTTTTTTGTAATTTAACCGGTAATTTTTGTGCTGTGCTGTCTTTAGGTAGCATAGGCTGTAAAAGACACCTATCAGCTTCTAGGCACTGTTTCTTATAGTTCCATTCGGGTATTTTAATGCCTTCGCCTAAGGGTAAATCATCTTCGGATGCTGAAGGCAAATCCATATCAATTTTTATACGGGCACTTTTTTGACTTTGCTGCTTCGCAACGGTAATTTTATCTAAGTCTTCAGCAATACGTTGATTGTCATCTTCATCATCGTCGCTGTCGTCAGTACCTCGGTCAAGTTTTGAAAATTCACTCCAAGAAAAAAGACTTTCAAGGCGAAAAATCATCATGCCATCTTTATCATCACCGGAGTCAACCCGTTCACCTTGTTTTCGGCTGGTTTCACTCTTTTTCGCTTTACTGAGTTCAGCTGCTTCTAGTGCTTCATCACTATCATCAAATTCAGGTAATACTTGCGGATCAACGTGTGCTGAAGGATATAACCACAAATATACCGCTTGTGGTGCATAGTTTACCGTTGGAAATTCTTTTACTGAGCCAGGTGATAAAATAGCTTGATTGATCGCCTGCTCCATTAATTGTTCGGCTTTAGGTCGTTTTGAATGATCGGCGCGGCTACTGACAAAAGCCTTTGCAAGGCGCTGATAACGTGGAACAAGTGCCGGAAAGCGCTCAAGTACATCGAGTACAAGTTGTTGGTTATCTATCGCCCAATGACGAAACTTACCATCATGCTGTGCGGCTAATATTGCTAACCAAATATACAAATCATGGTTTAATTCTGCGCGGGGGAAAACCGCTAAAGTTTCAGGTAAACGTAAGCTTTCATCATCTTGCCAAGCAAGACTAATTTGTTGGTTTTCACCGGCAATTTTTTCAAGAAAACTGCGACGTACAATGTAGTCACGATCACTTGCAGCTTCAACACGCTTAACGGCTGCACCACCTAAAGCACGATAAACCAGTCCTATCGCGTGGCTTACTTGTGAAAACTGCACCGCGGCATCAGCATATTCAGTGCTAGCTTTACGCGTAATATACTTATGCCAAAGACCGCCTACCCACTCTTCCATTTTGTTCTTCCCAAAAGGATTACTGTTTTATTCAACTTACTTGCAGCTATGCTAACAAAAGATTTATAAGTGAATTGTGATGTATGTCAAACCAGGTCAATTAAGCGCATAAATTTAACTCGTTATTTCTCACCGAGTACAGCTTATTTTACTTTGTCTTTTGGCACCGTTAAATCAGGTAAGTCGGCATCACCAATACTTTGTAGCACTAAGCCCATCATAAAACAAAAAAATGAAATTGAGCCATAAAAGGCTTTCATCACTTTATCTTCAGTGTCGGTTAAGGTCAGCAAATAACCAGCACAAATCAAGGCAACAATAATGCTGATTATGCCAATAATTTTTGCCGTGCGTTGCAATATATGCTTATTTTTACGTTGGGTTAATTGGTAGTCACTCAAGCATTTCTCCTCATGTTAATCCGGTTTACATTAACGATTCTATTTTCACTCAATAATAAAGCCGCGGTATTACTACCACGGCTTTAATTAACGATAGCAGTTTTCATTCAACCACTTGAATTTAAACTGTTAGTACAATGTTATGCTACTTTCTTTTCTTTAACGAAAAAGCTAGCTAAGTAAGCAATAAGACCAATAAGGAATATTACACCAGCAACTTCACGTAACCAGTAGAAGATAGCCAATTTGTCTTGTGTTGCCATAAAGCTTAAAGCTTCACCACTTTCTGGTAAGCGCTGTAACCACACTTGTAGTACACCAGCACCGGTTAAGAATAAAGTAATAAATACCATCGCCACTGTCATCAGCCAAAAGCCCCACATTTCAGTAACTTGTGCTTTATTACAGTTAGCTTCACCAATACCACGTAACTTAGGCATAGCATATGACATTATGGTCATAACGATCATTGCATAAGCACCGTAGAATGCCATATGACCATGAGCCGCAGTAATTTGTGTACCATGAGTATAGTAATTCACTGGCGCAAGTGTGTGTAGGAAGCCCCAAACACCCGCTCCTAAGAACGCCATTACTGAAGTACCAAGTGCCCATAACGTTGCCGCTTTGTTAGGGTGCTCACGACGACGACGGTTAACCATATTAAAGGCATATAATACCATAGCAAAGAAAGGTAACGGTTCGATTGCAGAGAAAATTGAACCCACCCACTGCCAGTATTCAGGCACCATCAACCAGTAGAAGTGATGACCTGTACCTAAGATACCTGAGATCAACGCCATGGCGATAATGACATATAACCATTTTTCAATAACTTCACGGTCAACACCGGTAACTTTGATTAATACAAAGGCTAAAATTGCACCCATGATTAATTCCCAAACACCTTCAACCCATAAATGGACAACAAACCACCAGAAGTATTTATCTAATGCTAAGTTAGTTGGGTTATAAAATGCGAATAAGAAGAATACCGCTAAACCGATCAAACCTGTCATCATCACCATATTGATAGCGGTTTTACGGCCTTTCAAAATAGTCATACCCAAGTTATACAAGAAGCCTAAAGCCACAACAACAATACCTAATTTAGTGATCGTTGGTTGTTCAAGGAACTCACGCCCCATGGTTGGCCATAAATCGTTACCTGTGATGTGTGCTAACGTTGCATAAGGTACAAGTAAGTAACCTAAGATAGTAGCGACACCGGCGGCAGCGAAAATCCAAAATAGCGCCATGGCTAATTTCGGGCTGTGCAGCTCGGTTTCAGCTTCTTCGGGCACTAAATAATAAGCAGCACCCATAAAGCCAAAGAGTAACCAAACAATTAGCAAGTTGGTATGAACCATACGTGCTACGTTGAAAGGGATCAAGCCACCGACAATATCGCCGATAACATATTGTAAACCCATCAGTAAGCCGAATAATATTTGGCCTACAAACAAGATCATAGCAAAAACAAAATAAGGTTTTGCAACGGCTTGTGATTGATATTTAAGAGTATTCACGCCATTATCCTTCTATGTTTGGTGGCCAGTTATTAGTATCCAATTCTGAAGTCCACTTAAGGAATTCAGCCAGATCATCAATTTCTTGGTCTGATAAATGGAAGTTCGGCATTTGACGACGACCAGGAATGTTTAAAGGCTGAGCTTTCATCCAACCGTTGAAGAATGCCTTAAAGCCAGCCTCTCCACCACGACGATCATAAACATTAGCCAGTTCCGGCGCGAAATAAGCACCTTCACCAATTAATGAATGACAGCCGACACAGTTATTGTCTTCCCATAACGCCTTACCGCGCGCTACAGACTCAGTGATATTTTCTCGATGATCCCGTTTGGGCATCTCTTTTGTTGTGTGGAAAGTCAAAGCAAGAAATATTAAAAAGAAGAATACACTTCCACCATAATAAATATTTCGAGCCATGCCTTTTGTAAAGCGCTCTGACATGGTATTTCCCTTATTAAAAATATGTAATAAAGCAAACTCATCATAAGGTAATCTCAACGTGCTCACTTTGATGAAAATCAAGTTTTTAGAAATGTGTAACAAATAAAGTCAAAATTGCTTGAATTAAAGTAAAAAAATACTGTCTTTTTATTTATAACAACGGTTTTTTCATAATATCAAGCTTCCTAAATCCTTAATTTTTGTAGGGTTTTTAATCCTAACCTCAACAGTATAGTTCAATAATAGCCCGTATATAAAATAAATTCTGCCGCTTAAAAACAGCTTATTTCATGACTAAAATTTGCCTTGACAGAGGTAAAAAATGCTTGAAATTACTGATAATTAAGAGTCAACTTTCACTAGTAAAAAGTGCAAATATCACCACGTTTAAAGTACTAAATCGTCAGTTATAAAATTAAGAAACTCACTTTTTCATACTCATTTATAGCTCTTCTAAAGCAACAAGTTAAATTTTTAATGGCTTTAACGATGAGCATTTGTTTATATTTTCAATCCTTCCTGCAAAACGTTGCCTTGTACTAGCAGTTGTTGCTCTTTTTACTGATAGCTCTGTTCGGCTTGAAAAAGAGAACTAGCGAGACCTTTAGTGTAATGTTAGCTTGTTCGAAATGCACATAAAACAACCAAAAGTAACGCTTTTTTCAAACTAATACCAAGTCGACTAAGTTTGTTCCCACTCAGCGCTTACCTACGT
The DNA here is from genome assembly GCF_024585285.1 of Colwellia sp. M166. Lineage (NCBI taxonomy): Bacteria > Pseudomonadati > Pseudomonadota > Gammaproteobacteria > Alteromonadales > Colwelliaceae > Colwellia > Colwellia sp. M166. The sequence continues at coordinate 4,338,645 of NZ_CP040755.1, read as the reverse complement.
TTTGAGAACAACGATCATTTTGTCAATATAGTTATTTTATATAAAGGAAATTATCGGCGGTTATCGAACCGCTGGTAAGCTCCCGAAGGGTGATTTTAAAAGCCTTACAGGCCGTGTTATTGATTTCGATAAGGTTCTCACAGCGATGTGAGTCATTAGAACAACGCAGGAACAGTTGTCGAGAATAGCCATTATTTTCAACCAATGCCTTGCCTGCATGGATGTAGGTACTTAGGTTCAGTCTGGAACGGTGAACCTGTGCCGCTAAAGCTGTTAAATTTCACTGAATGGGAAGAAACTTAGTAGCATTGGTATTAAACATAAATAATGGTAATAATAATGGGGATAACAATCACGTAAGCCAACATGATATTGCGCCAAAATCGAGGGGCGTGCTTTAACTCCATAAATACATCAATAATTTGCTGACCTTTCATCGCAATAATCAGCATAACAATACTAATAAACGCTAATGTGTTGAACGAGCTCGATTGAAAGTACTGCCCTACTGCAACAGAGACAAAGGTTAATAAGATTAACCACCCCCAGCTTACTGCAAAGCGCTGCCAAGCTTTCATCATCTTAATACTCCCTAAATAACGTATATTAATGGAAATAATATAATCCAAAGTAAATCGACCATATGCCAGTAGCATGCCCCCGATTCGAAGCCGGAAAACTCATTTTCTGATTCAGGATCTCGATATTTACCTTTATAAACATTTATCGCCATATAAAGCAAAATTACCATGCCTAATAAAATATGCATAAAATGAAAAGCAGTGATTAAAAAGTACAAAGTAAAAAAGGTATTAGTTTCAATATCAATACCTTGAGAAAATAAGGCTTGATACTCCCATAATTTTAAAACCACATAGACCAAAGCAAACATTAACGCTAACACTAAACGTGAAACCGTTTGCTTGTCGTTATTTTTTCGCATTGAATGCAAAGATATAGCAACAAAGTAACTACTGGTAATTAAAGCAATGGTATTAATAAGGCCGGCAACCTTATGAAGTTGTGCCTTACCTTCGGCAAACATAGTTAAATTTAAGTTTTCGGCAACAGCAAAACCAATAAAAAATACCGCAAATACCGTTAACTCAGCCAAAATAAAAAACCACATGGCAAGATCACCGGGTAGTTTTTTATTTTCCTCATTTATATGCATAGCAACTTCTGCACCCGAAACATCAGTAGGCATGGTTATATTGTTAGGCATCAAAATAAATTTTCGCCACTTCCATAATTGAATTAACCGTTTGCAAATCATCCGACAACGGCTCCGCTAAACAACAACGACAGACTTCTATCGGATCCATGCCTGAAGACATCATTTTGGCGGCGTATATTAGCAGTCTTGTCGAAGCAACTTCATCCAAGTCGTTTTCTTCTAAGCGACGTAGTGCTTGTGCTAACTCGACTAATTTAAAGGCAATACTAGGCTCAACGCCGGTTTCCTTGATAATAATATCTTGCTCAACTTGGCTTTCAGGGTAGCCAAAGCGTAAAGCAACAAAACGTTGGCGAGTACTCGGTTTCATACCTTTGAAAAGGTTTTGATAACCTGGGTTATAAGAAACCACCAACATAAACCCTGGTGCAGCCTCAATGAGTTCACCGGTTCTTTCCAGTGGTAAAATGCGCCGATCATCAGCAAGCGGATGCAACACTACTGTAGTATCTTTACGTGCCTCAACCACTTCATCTAAATAACAAATACCGCCTTCACGTACAGCTTTCGTTAATGGACCATCTTGCCAATAAGTGCCTTCAGGTCCTACAAGGTGTCGGCCAACTAAATCAGCAGCAGTTAAATCATCATGACAAGCAACGGTATATAATGGCTTATTGAGTTTTTCTGCCATATGAGCAACAAAGCGTGTTTTACCACAACCGGTCGGCCCTTTTATCAATACGGGTAAATGGTGATTGTAAGCGTATTCAAATAACCCGACCTCATTATCTTGTTCTTGATAGTAAAGCGGCTCTTGTGAGCGTTTTGTATTGTCAGCAGCAATAGCAACCGACGCATTTGAATTCATAGTAGCCATAATTTCCTATTTACACTTTTCTATAGAGGATAACGAAATAATACTCGCTAAAGTACGCTCAAAATCAGGCCAAGGCAATTGAAGAGTGCTGAAATACAAAGAAGAATGGCGGCTATTTGATACCGATCAAGCCAAGGTGGATCTTTCAACATTCTGTGCGAAAAATCACATAACTGGCATATAGGTTTTATCCGCGCATGGCTATTAGTAGCATTAACTAAGTGTAATATCGAGGAGTAATAATGTCACCTTTGACTAATAGCGTCACCAAACCTGAAGGTTAATTAAGTCATCGCAGTACAAAAAGTTTGAAATAAAGCAGTATAAATGCCGGTTTAGCTGCATTTCTCTTTATATTGTGCAAAGTCAGCGAGATAAAGACATACCAACTGGACATTTTGAGCTATATTTCATAGTCTTTATCATAAATATTAGTCAGTAATTTGCGCTAGATATTGAAGTACATGATAAAAAATTTCTCTTTCAAAAACAGAGCAATCAATGTTTAAAATAACTAAATTATTAGCTTTGTTTTTACTATTTTCCTTAATGGCAAGTTCAAACGCCAAAGCAGCCAAAAAATTAACTTGTGCTACCACTCATTACCCACCTTACACCATTTTTGACGAGTCAAAGAATGAGTTTATAGGCTCTGATATAACACTACTACAGCTGTTATTTAAAAATATCGACCTAGACGTGGAAGTGGTTAACCTGCCTTGGGCAAGATTAAAAAAAGAAATAAAAAAAAACCATTATGATTGTTATTTTTCCTTAGGAAAATTGCCAAACAGAGAAGTATTCTTAGACTACACAGACACCCCAACACATATTACCAAGATTGCCATTTTTTCAGCTAGAGATAATAAAAAATTAGATTTAACTAATAAAATAGTTGGCGTACACCGAGGAATCAATTTCCATCTAGACATTGCTCATTTGCATCAACTAGAAAATGCTAGCTTCAAGAAGTTACCTTCCAATGATGTTTTATTTAAAATGTTAATTAACGAAAGACTCGATGCGGTTATCACCAGTAAAGTTGTTGGCGAGCATATCCTAATAAATCAACACCCTGATTTTATGGCAAATATTACCAATATTACCCGTTATCAACTGCCAACATATATAGCCTTTAAAAAAGACACCATTGATATTAGCGTGGTAAATAAAGCACTGTTGAAAATCAAAACAACAAATCCTCTACTATTTCAAAAATAATCCCTAGCTTATAACCTTCAAACATCCATTAACCATACTATAAAGCTTAATGATCGCGTGCAAAGCAAACATTTAAACCCCGTTCAATCGATATTTTCGCTTCCTACTATCAGTTTATTTACTTGCGGGTAACCACTTTAACCATGCCGAGCATTTTCGGATGAGGGCCGCACTCATAGGTAAACTCACCTAGTTCTGAGAAGGTGCGCTGGTAGTTTTCACCCGGGAAAATATAATCAGGCTCGGCTTTTACCAACTGCTTAAACCAGACATTATGGTATTGACGCTTTTCAACATTCTGCCAAATTACGGTGTCTCCTTGCATCACCGTAATTTCAGCAGGAATAAATTGCTTTTTAAATATTTCAACTACCACTTCTCTGGCATTAACAGAGCCTAAACAGCCAAGTAGTAAAATGATCACCATAAATATCCGCATATAAAATCCCTTGGTTTAAACAGCCATAAGGCTCATGTATTATTTAACCGTACACTTACTCTGATAACCAACTCACTGCATCAGCAACATTTTCAAAGTACTTAATTTCACCTGAAATAAACCAAGCACCAATTTTAGCAGCAATTTCTTGCCAGTTTTTATTGCCATAAATAGCAATTTTACGAAATTCATTATTGTGTTTTAAACCCAGCTTAAAGTCATCCCACGCCGCTCTAAGCTCCCAACCTTCAAGTTCTGTGCCGTCGATAAGTACCTTCACTTCAGGAGCTGTTACTTGTGATAACGCTGATTCAAGCATCGGCGTGATCAATTCATAATCAGCATGCGTTAGCTTTCCTACTGCTTTCAGTGCAAGAAAAACATGATTATTAATACGTTCAATGCCAATTGAAATGCCGTGTTTGGTTGTACTCATGATTGTATGCCCTTTCATTGTGGAGAATAAATAATAGTCGCAATTAGCAGAAATAAATACGCTATCAATACGCAACATTGTGCCATATCAAATAATAGTGCCATAACACTTCAAGATGCAGGATCCAGTTTAAGCTTGCCCATTTCAGGCAAAACATTGATTTAGATAATATTTATTATCGGTAACGGCTGCTGAATTTAACTAATATCCTACATCCATGTCGGAAGCACATAAAAAAAGCCTTTTGTTTACACAAAAGGCTTAGTATTTTTGCTTAAATAAGCGATATCACTTCATACTGAACTGAACTTAGCTTAGTTAAACTGAACTGAACTGAACAAGACCATAAGATTATAGTTTTGCTGCATTAATTTCAGCTTCATCATTATCAAGTGCTAACTTGTAGCCAAATGAAACATGGTGATAACGACCGCTAGTGTAGTCATCATGGATAGCAAAACCGAAGTTGTATACGGTACCTGCTTCAATGCTAACATCACCGGCTTTGTCAGACTTAAGTTTACGCTTAACCATCACAGTCCAAGTGCCATTTTCAAGACTTGCACTTACTTCGCCGCCTTGACCACCGTGCATTTGACGTTCAGCTAAAATATAACCATCTTCAACGATACCTTCACCGGCTTTATAACGCACAATATCCATAAACTTGTTTGAATCAACCGCGGCTTGTATATCGCCTTCAGCTTTTAACTTATCCCAACCGCCAAGTGCTTTACCACCTCGGCCTTTAAGTTCAAGATCAGTACGAGACTCGGTAATATATTTGGTTAAACCGTTTTTAAAGTCTAAGCGTTTGGCTAAATCAGAGCCCATTAGCACCTCGTTTTCTGGTACAAATGGCATACCATTTACATCAGCATGACATGTGCCCCAACAGCCAGCACGGTCAGCATATTCAACTTCATCAGTGGCTAACATAAAGGCAAGTTTCATTGAGTTAGCTGGGTCCATTTTACCACCATCAACAAATGGTGCTGGTGTATGGTCAGTTTCCGGCCAGCTAAACTTCAAGTAAAGGTTTTCAGCATCATGGGCAGCATTAATGGTGACATTAAAACTTCCGCGTTTACCTGGAATTAACGCTGGGTCTTCAATTTTTTCACTTTCACCTGAAGCGATATTATTACCGATATCAGCAATTTCTTCCGAGTGACATTCAGTACAACGATCCCCTTTAGTAAAAGCACGCTTACCACCATGGTTACGGCCTAAAATCCATTCCATTGATGCCGTACCTGGATAAAATACGCCAATATCTGTCGCGGTAGACTTACTCCAATCAACATTAATATCACTGCTGTTGGCAGCAGCACTATTACTAGCCGCTTTTGCTATGCCTTTTGGCGCCGCAGTCATATTACTTGTTGCATCAGCAACCGCTTTTTCAATTTGCGCTTGAATTTTTATTTTCTCAGCTTCTTTGCTCGCTTTTAACTCTGCTTTTTCAGCCGCTTCTTTGGCTTCAACACGTGCTAAACCGTCTAAATAAAGCTGTGGTACTTCACGAATGTAATCTGGATTTGGCGCTTCAAGTGCTTCAAGCTCTTCATCAGTTAATTTATCTCTCACACCATGGTGAGCAATACCCTTATGACAATCAATACAGGTTTGTCCGGTTTCAAAGGCATTTAAATGCTGCTTACGCGCGCGAGGCTTTTGAAACTCAGGGTTCATCGATTCAAAGTTATGACAGTTACGACATTCACGTGAATCAGTATCTTTCATCGCACCCCAAACACTTTTAGCGAGAGTAAAGCGATGTTCATTGAATTTTTCTTTAGTATCTAATTTGCCGGTTAACCAAGAGAATACTTCTTTTGATGCTTGTATTTTTCGCACCACTTTGTGGATCCAAGGTCTTGGCACATGACAATCAGGACAACCCGCTCTAACGCCGGTTCTATTGGAATAATGTATGGTCGGTTTATATTCTTGATAAACGTTGTCTTCCATTTCATGACAACCGATACAAAATTCAGTGGTGTTGGTTGCTTCCATTGCTGTGTTAAAGCCACCCCAAAAGATAATACCAACCACAAAGAAGATCACCGCTCCGGCAACCGTAGTACCAAGAATTAGTCGACGAGACCAAAAGCTGGGTTTGCTTACTGTGTTATTTACCATAATTGACTCTTACAGAATAAAGCGAAAATACGTGGGTATAACATCAGCTATACCCACTACTTAACTTGATACAGTGGTATTTATTTAAGTAAATTAATGCTCAACATACCACCGACCAATTAAGGTACTTATTAGGTTTTGTGGTTCATACGGTTAAATACGTTGAACTTACCTGTTGGCGTTGTTAAGCCTTTGATACGTGTTTTTTCTTTAAGTGTTTTCGCATCATAAACTACGATTTCGCCCGTTGGGTTTTTCGCATCTTTACGGTTCCATACTGAAACCCAAACTTCACTGCCGTCGTTATTGAATTCCATGTGAAGTGCCGCTTTACCTGGCTCTGTTGTTACACGGATAGTTTTAACGATTTCATGGGTTTTCTTATCAAAAACTTGTACAGATTGTTGAATTTCTGGCTCAGGGTGTTTAAGTTGATCAGCCCATACGTAGTCAGACGTTTCGTGAGTACGGATGAATACACCAGCACCGTCAGTTTCAACTTCATAACAAAGTTTCCATGCATTGTCTGGATGTCCAATCGGATCATTACCCCAAACAGATACTAGTCCAACACCTAAGTGAGTTGTGCCGCCCACTGGCCCACACTCTTCATCAACCCAGTTAGCACCTGGACCTGGATGAGGTAAGCTGTCAACTTTGATGATTTTTTCTAACGCACGTTCTTTAGTATCAACAACTACCATAGCGTTTGATGCGTTAGCAGCAATTTGGAAGTAACGACCGGTAGGATCAAAGAAACCATCATGTAAGAATTCTGCAGAAGCAATGCTAGTAATGGTTAAGTTGTCTAAATCGTTATAATCAACTTGTAACATTTGACCGGTTTCTTTAACCGCAACGATGAAAGAAGACGTATTTGGCGCAGTATAAATTGCCGCTACACGTGCTTCGTTAATAAATTCACCTTTGGTATTATAACCACGAGTTGAAACCACTTTAAGTGGGTTTAATGTTTCTGCATCCATGATAACGAAATGCGCAGGCCAGTAACCGCCAGCAATAACGTATTTACCGTCACCTGATACCGCAATATCACGTGCGTCGTATGCCATTTTAGTTTCAGCAACTAGCATTTTGTCAGGTGTTTGCCATAAATCGATTTTGTTAACTTTACCGTCACGACCAATGGTGTACCAAAAACGACCAACATCTTTCGCATGATCAACTTTATGATGCTCAGTGCCTTTAATTACATGAACCGCATAGCCAGTATCGATATGAGTAATGATTTTTTTCGTATCGCCATCAATAATTGCCGCAGTACCTGCGTCACGCTCGATAACAACAAAGAAGTTTTGCCAATTTAAACCATGCATAGGTTTAGTTGGGTAATCTTTTGGTGCAATATATTCTTTCGTGTAAGAACGCATTTGCTCTAAAGACATTTCTGGCGGTACTGGCGGAGTCATTTGAATAAATGTCGCCAAGTCACTGATTTCTTTTTTATTGAACAAGTCATCAAAGTTATTCATGCCGCCTTCTGTGCCTAAAGAAATAATTTTCTCTAAACGTGCTTGGCCTTTCTTAAGCGTGTTTTCTGGCTCAAGATTTTTACCGGTAGCGCCTTTACGTAAAACACCATGACAACCAGCACAACGCTGGAAGTAATGTAATTGTGCTTTTTCAAAATCTGCTTTAGATAGCGTTGGCTCTGCTGCTGATACGGTCATACTAAGACCAGTAGCTGCCATACCGATAGCTAAACCAAGTGCTGAAAGACTATATTTAATCGTTTTCATAGGATCATCTCCATTTACAAAATTAACTAGCTTTATGTTTTTTAAAATATTATGTTTTTTTATCCATCTAAAATTTCTATCAGCTACTTAGTAATGCAGACAATAGTTAGACAAATGAGCTGCTTATAAAATGTTGTTCTGAAATACTGAATTGAGTAACTGCTTACTTATAAATTTCAACTTCAGAGCGCAAATATAAAGTAGTGCAACTATTCATTACTTTGCGAAGAAATAACCTGATGCAGATCAAGTTTTAAAAGTTTACGAACGGAATAGATTTACAACTTGATCGAGGTCAACAAATAAATAGGTTTTACGCGCATCACAGGTAATTCGTATTAGAATCGGCGTGAGCAAGATAACTTAACCAAAACCTTTAATTGAGTACTACTTATGAATAGTCGCAATAAATCTTTAATATACGCAGCCATAGTTGGGTTGATTATTGTTGCCATATTTTTAGGCTTCTTATCAAGCATAACTAACCCGATATCTTGGCTACTCATTGTTGTCTTGGCGTTAACCCCAGTGCTTTATGAGAAAGTAAATAAAACCAACGAAATACAATGGAAAGAAGAATACAGTGTTGGTATTGAAAGCTTAGATAATGATCACAAAAAACTGATCAGTTTACTTAACCATTTTACCACTGCTTATGACTATGCAATGAGCGAAGAATTCGAGCGAGAAGCGCTTAATGACTTGATCAATTATACCAAGTACCACTTTGATCGTGAGGAAAAGCTATTAGAACAACATGATTATCCTAACTTAGTGGCTCATAAAGCCCAACATAAACAAATGATTAAACAAGTTGAACGTTTTATGGATTTATACAATGAAAAAGGTCATGAAGCATTAAATGAAATTAGTGAGTTTCTCGCTAATTGGTTAATAAATCATATCAATGGCACAGATAAAGAATATAGTGAACTGTTAAGCCAAAGAGGCGCTAAATAGCTACGCTGACCCAAGGTAATGACACTTAAACACCGGTCATTAGCCACCATGTATACTTGCTGTATTACTAAAATCTTTAGTGATACAGCAATATTTATTTTTTACTAGCAAACTGACTTGATGAAAAGTCATGCGAGTATCACTCGTAAGCATTAACAAAGTAGTAAGCATTAACAAATGGCGGATAACGCTAAAACCCGCCACTTTATCCTCGTTTAAGTGCCACACTCGGCATTCGAATAAAAAACAGCTAAAATCAAGTTAGCCGCAATTTAAAAGCCACTTTCAAAGCAATTAAAAATAAAAACCAAATTATCAGCCAAATTTTCAACTGCAGTTACAATTTATAACAAAGCAAGCTAAGATGTTAAATTCGATTGCTGATAGTATAGTAATGCAACAATTTAGCTATAAGCAGCTTAAAAATTATCTACAGGTTTCGTGGTTAAGCTCAATACAACCACTAATCTCCATGTCAAACAGCGTTTAAAGCGCTGCTGTTACCGACAATTTCTATATAAAACAAGTTATTTTTAAATCACTATTATGCCTGACTTTTTACTTTCTCAATTGCTTGTTACCGTCACACTTATTATTGAGTGTTGTGCCATGCAACTAAAAAACAAAAATTACATTCTAGCGGCCTTATCCGTTAGTTGCCTCTTTAATGGCATGCATTATTTATTGCTGGAACAGCAAACAGCAGGCTATATATTTTTATTTTCAAGTTTACGGTTTTTAATTTCAATTAAGTGGAAGTTTCAATGGCTATCAGTGGCAGCACTTAGCGTCAGCCTACTGATCACCATAGCCACCTACAACGGTGCTTTAAGTATTATTGGCTTTATCGCAACAGTATTCGTTACGGTTGGGTCATTTAGCCATAACGATAAATTTTTACGCGCGATGATGGTAACGGGCGGTTCATTGTGGCTACTGCATAACCTGCTTTTATGGACACCTGTCGGCATATTAGTTGAAGTGATTTTTGTTGGCAGTAGTGCCATTGGTTATTATCGATATTATATTGCGAAAAAAACGGTTAAACTTTCTTCGTAAACAAATCGTTAGGAAAAGTTTTGAAGATAAAAGCCTGTTACGAGCTGGTAGTTTATTATGCTATTTTTGCCTTGCTGTTGCCTTTGTTATTGCTACAAGCCGTTTGGGTGCGACTTACGATAATAAAACTACCTGAAGCGACAGGCGAACGCACAGGAAATAGCGGCAAAAACAATGCCATTAAATTACTGATTCTTGGCGACTCTGCAGCAGCCGGCGTTGGTGTTAATCAGCAAAAGCAAGCATTGGCAGGACAGTTACCGCTATTACTTACCAAGCAACATCCAATAAACTGGCAGTTAATCGCCAGTAGCGGCTTAACATCTACTGACATCATTAACGAACTTGCCTTATTACCAGCGCAAAAATTTGATCTTGTTTTAATTTCAGTTGGTGTCAATGACGTCACGCATTTCACCCGCCAAGCGCAATGGACTGAAAACATAAATACTTTGATTACGATATTGAGCAGCAAGTTTAGCGCCGACAAGGTATTATTTTCCAGCGTTCCTCCTATGCATTTATTTACCGCCCTGCCTCAACCACTGCGTTGGTGGTTAGGTTTACGCGCGACTAAGCTAAATACTTTAATGGCCGCGGTACTTGCTAATCAACATCAAGGCGCTAACAACAAGTGCTCAGTATTAACGGTTGATATACCCTTTAACCCTGAATTTTTGGCAACAGACGGTATGCATCCATCAACGTTAGCTTACAATGTTTGGGCAAAACAAGCCGCAGAGCAGTTCAGCATATTATTAACAGCGAACGAACATAAAAACGAACGACAAAGCCAGCTGAAATAATGAAGCAAAGTACGAGCTCAACACTTAACCATTATAAATTTACCGTAAATAAATTAACCGTGACAAATTAAAGGTCAGAGTTTTATGTTTAAAAAAATATTACTACTACTTATCGTAATAAGTTTAATCAGCTGTAAGAGTACAGCCGATCTTGCCTCAATTCGTAGTGTTGAAAGCTTAATTAAACAAATAAAATCTGACGATACTGATGTGGTTAGCATTGCCAATCAAGCAATTAAAACCAACAAACTTATTCAACAAGACATCACCAATATCAAAGCCTTGCTCGATGAACTAAGCAAGCATATAAATAACGTTTGGGGTGAAGATAAACCACAGCTTCCCAGCAATAAAAAACTAGTTAAATATACTAACGATTATAAAGCCCGTGCCATTGTAGACTTTGAAAAAGGCCGCATTTTAATTGAAACACTCGCCGACAGTTCGCAAGCGAAAACTATCAGCAATTTACAAAGCGCCATCGTTACGACGTTGCTAACAAGCGCAGATCCAAATAAAACCGATATATTTTCTAGCGATGCGCCAACACTTTCAGGCAAACCTTATTTATATCAGCAAGTGATAGACCAAGACAAAAAGCCCATTCAATACCAATGGCGTGCTAATCGATTTTCGAAATATTTAACCGAGTTTAAGCTGCAAAAATATACTAAAAATAGCAAACAGATTTATGCGGTTAGCATTAGCATGGTTAAACAACACCAACATTTACGTGAAGAAAAATACAGCCAATATGTACTGGCCTCTGCTAAGCGTTATCAAATATCACCGCAACTTATCTACGGAATAATTGAAACCGAAAGCAGCTTTAACCCTTTTGCTGTCAGTAGTGCCAATGCTTATGGCCTAATGCAAGTAGTGCCCAAAACTGCCGGTGCTGATGTTTATCAACGTATTAAAAAGCAACCCGGCGCACCAACCAAACAGCAACTTTTTGATCCCGCCTTTAATATTGATATTGGCGCAGCCTATTTACACATTCTCAACAATAACTATTTGAAAGACGTTACTAATGCCACCAGCCGCCACTATTCGATTATTTCCGCCTACAACGGTGGTAGCGGTAATGTATTAAAAACCTTTCATAGCAACCGTACCACAGCCATGAAAGTGCTCAATACAAAATCTGCTAAAGACGTTTATTATTTACTGACAAAGAAACACCCAAAAGCAGAGTCTCGTCGCTATTTAGAAAAAGTGACCAAGGCTGAAAAGAGTTATTTGTAAAAGTAAAATAGTGCTTAAAAGTATTAATTTTCCGATTTAGGAATACTCTTACAAAGCATTTAACACAATAAGGAATATTGATGTCTCAAACGGGTATTTATGAACAACTCATTACACAGTTGGTTGAGCAAAATTTAGATCGTGATGCCTTTTATGTTGGCGAGCGCACATTAGAAGCTGGTGAAGCCGCAACGCTATTATCACGATTTTTAACGCGAATTATTGAAATTGCCATGGACTCGGTACCCAACGGCGATAGTAGAATCCATCAGCAAATAAAACTCGCCAATACTATCGTGCAATGGCTTAGTCAGCATATTCGCGATGAAGCACTGATCAGTGAAAACCTGTTAGACAGCCAAGGTAAAATTCTTACCGCACTATTTGATAAATCCAATCCTATTGCAGCAGACTTACCCAAGTACGTTGAATCAATAATGCCGATTACTGGGCTTAGCCAAAGTGAATTATTTTGTGGCAGTAATGTTGGTATCTCGCTAGAGACTGAGATCAAAAGAGAGATCCAATCATCTGATAAAATTTATTGGTTAGTGTCTTTTATCAAGTGGGCTGGTATTCGAATATTTAAAAACGAGTTAGAAGCATTTACCCGTAGTGGCAAACAGCTAAAAATAATCACCACGTCTTACATGGGCGCGACCGATGCCAAAGCCGTTGAGTTCTTAGCCTCTCTACCAAACACCGAAGTAAAGCTCAGCTACAACACTAACCGTGAAAGATTACACGCGAAGTCTTATTTATTTAAGCGAAACACAGGCTTTCATACTGGCTATATTGGCTCTTCTAATTTATCACATTCAGCATTAACCAGTGGTTTAGAATGGAATTTAAAAATCACCTCACAAGAAATCCCCCATATTATTGAAAAGTCGCTCAGTACCTTTGAAACCTATTGGCAGTCACCTGACTTTGAACACTTTGATGGCAAAGCAGAGAGTAAAGAAAAGCTCCATGACGCCCTGCAAGCAGCAAAAGGCAGTTTTAACAATGCAGCGCCGAGCTTTTATTTCGATATAAAACCTCATTCTCACCAACTAACTATATTAGAAAAACTACAGGTTGAGCGTAATTTACATAATCGTTATCGCAACTTAGTGGTTGCCGCTACAGGTACAGGTAAAACCATTATTTCAGCTTTCGACTTTGCTCGTTTTTACGATAAAAACCCTGAAGCTAAGTTCTTATTTATTGCCCATAGAGAAGAAATTTTAAAGCAGGCACAAGGCGCATATCGTGGCGTATTAAAAAATAGTAGTTTTGGCGAATTATGGGTCGGCAATAACAAACCAAGCAAATATCACCACCTTTTCGCTTCTATTCAAAGCTTAAATTCACAAATGAGCAACCCAATTGACACTTTAGCGTTAAGTGAAGATTACTTTGATTATATTGTTATCGACGAAGTTCATCATATTGCAGCCAAAAGCTACCGCGAAATATTAAAACACTTTAGCCCGAAAATACTATTAGGATTAACCGCGACACCCGAGCGTCACGATGGTACAGATATTCTTAGTGATTTTTGCCATGTAATTGCCGCTGAAATACGCTTACCTGAAGCGATTAACCAACGCCACCTTTCACCCTTTCAATACTTTGCTATCGATGACGATACCGATCTGAGCAAAATAAAATGGTCTAAAGGCCGTTATGACATTGCTGAATTAACCAACCTTTATACTTATAACGACCAACGTGTTTTACGAATACTACAAAGTCTTGATGAAATTGTTACTGATATCGCTCAAATGCGCGCGCTGGCATTTTGTGTCAGTAAAGAACACGCAAATTTTATGGCGAAAAAATTTACTCTGAAAAATATAGCTTGTGGCGTGCTAACCAGCGATAACAGTAAAGATCGTGAAATCATGCAGCAACGCTTAAAATCAAAGCAAATAAACGTACTGTTTGTGGTCGATATCTTTAATGAAGGTGTCGATATTCCAGAGCTTGATACTTTACTGTTTTTACGCCCAACAGAAAGCTTGACGATATTCTTACAACAACTAGGTCGCGGGCTGCGTTTAACCGATAACAAAGAATGTTGCACAATATTAGATTTTGTCGGCAATTCGCGACCAGAATACGACTTTTCACATAAGTTTAGAGCATTAGTTGGCAAAACCAATCAAGCAATAGCAAAAGAAGTTAAACAAGGCTTTCCTCATTTGCCTTTGGGTTGTCGTATTGAGTTACAAGAAAAAACTCAAACCATGATCTTAAAAAACATCAGCCAAGCAACACTGAATAAAAGCCGATTAATTAACTTAATTATTAATTTCCCTCATGTTACTCATTTACCTTTAACATTAAAAAACTTCTTACATATCAACCCTAATATTACCTTAGAAGATATCTACAAAGTTAAAGTTGGAAAGTTTGGCGGTTGGCAAGCCCTAATAGCGATAAGTAAAAATAAAGCCATAGATGAAAGTAAACAGGCGCTTTATGCGGCTTACTATCGCGCTATCAACAACCGATTAATGATCTGCACTTCAATATCTTATTTACGCTTTATTAAAGCCCTTTGTGATAACAACTTTGCGTTGCCATTAACTAACTTTACAGGCGATACAGTAAACTCTGAGCATTTATTTACCCTGATGTGTCATTACGACTTTTGGGACAAAGCGGGTAAACAAGCTGGCTTTAACCGCCTTGAAGAAAGTATTAAAGCTCTCAGAGATAAAAGCCTTCAAAAAGAACTCAGCGAAGTAATCGATATACTGATTGAACAACTAGAAGTAAGTGAATTTGCTATGCCAAAAGTTGGCAACCCAATGGTAGATACATCACCGCTAAAAATGCATGTCCGCCATCCAAAAGAGCATATTTTTGTCGCTTTTGGTGAGAGTGTTTTTTCAAGAAAGTCATCAAGCCGCGAAGGTGTTTTAAACATAGCTGACGCTAATACAGAATTATTGTTTGTTACTTTGAATAAGAACGAAAATCAGTTTTCAGCAACCACCATGTACCATGACTATGCCATGAGCCCAACGCTATTTCATTGGCAAACACAAAATAGTGCTAAGCCAGAATCTGGTCGAGGTTTAGGCTATATCAAGCAAAAAGAAAACAACAAAACATTCATTTTATTTGTTCGCGAGCAAGCCAAAGACGAAAATGGAAAAACCATGGGCTTTGTAAACTTTGGCCCGGTTGATTTTGTCAAATATGAAGGTAGTCAACCGATGAATATTACTTGGAAACTTAAACATCCCATGCCAGCATATTTGTGGCATGAGACGGCTAAGTTGGCGATAGGTTAAGAGTGCATAATAAAGTCTCTAGTCATGGAGTTGCTAGATACCTTCCTTACACTAGAAAAGCATAATCAATAGTTATTTGACTATAAAGTTAAATATTTTTAGTTAATTAAATGGACTTGATTATTATTTTCAAAAAGTACTATTGTATTCTAGTAAATTGGCATAATTTACAATATTCTGTACATAAATACAGCTTGACACACATTGCAACTAATATATAGTTGCACATCCAAAATATGGACTATAATCTGAAATGAGCAGAAAGGAAAAACTCAAACAAGCATTACTCAACCGACCAGCTAAATTCAAATGGAAAGATTTAGTGGTAGTAATGAAAGATTTAGGCTTCATTATGAAGAACGCTAAACGTGGTTCAGGTAGGAACTTCTACAATCCAACAACTGGTCAGGTTGCAAAATGGCATGAACCACATCCGGGAAACGAAGTTTTACAATATGTCGTCGACGAGGCGATTGTGTTAATCAAGGAACAAAAAGATGAAAAGTAAGCTACTTGAATACAAAGGTTATTATGCCTCTATAAATGTATCGGTAGAAGATGAATGTGTATTTGGTAAGGTAGAGTTTATCAATGACAGTATCGTATTTGGAGCAGATACAGTTGCAGAGCTTAAAGTTACTTTCAAATCAGAAATAGAAGATTATCTAGAATTTTGCAAAGAAGTTGGTAAAGATCCAGATAAGACGATGACAGGTTCTTTTAATATTAGAATTGGTGAAGAACTGCACAAAAAAGCCTTGGTTCGTGCCAAGTTAGATAGTGTTACTTTGAATGAAGTGATAAAGAAATCGGTAGAGCAATACGTTAATTCAGCAACTGAAATACACAACCATGTTAATGTAAATGTTCAAAATGTAGATAATAAAAGCGTAACCACACAGCCTTTTGAATTGTCACCATCCACTGCTTGGACCGCAAGCGAGGAGGTTTCGCATGGATCTCACTAAATTAAGGTTGCAGTCGGCTGATATTACAAGCTTTAAATACGAAGATTTATCTTCAAACAAAAAAGCATCCACTTCAGGATTCTTAAAAATAATTCTTGTACGAAAAGAAGAGATAGAAGCTAGTAAAGATCGTTTACTAATGCTCTACACGGGTACTGTTACTGCATTTGAAGGAGAGGAAACGCCTTCACCAAAGATAGAAAGCAAAGTAATGAATCTTCATATTGAGTTTTCTATGAAGTACTCTGGCGTGTTTGATATAAACAAACTCCCGTCTCAGTCTCAAGAGGCTGAATGGCTTTTTAAGAAAGATGCTGGTGTATTTTTACACAGTGTTGTCAATCGGTTTTTAGCTGATACTACTTTTAAAGCGATTCAATTACCCCACCAGTAATAACAGTTAACCCTGAAAGTTAGTGGTAAACTACTTTCAGGGTTATTCATTAATTTCAACCAAATGGTTAGCATAAAATTTAAAAACTCACCACTCTCTCAACTGCTGCATTTCTTTCAATCGGCCTCGCTGCATCACCAGCGCCTCAAACAAATCATCTATTGATTCGTTGTTAGAACTTAAGCCCGGTAAGGCGATATTTGCTTCAGCAAAAAAGCGTTTACTTTGTATGGGCAGACTTGCTGTTGTTTGTTCTAGTGCTGTTGAAGGCATAAAAGATCTAGTGCTTATTTTATAGCCCACTGGCACTTCATTCACTTCATTACTTTGCGTTGAAACAGACAAGTTATTACTGTCATTCAGCCAAGCTGTTTGCCACCAATGCTGAATTCTTTCTTTCGAGGCTTTTAATTTATGCTCTGTCGGCAAGCGATCGCTTTTTTGATTGTTAATTTGGCTATCGGTTGGCAGTAAATTCCATAAATCGTTATTGGGCCAACGGGCAAATGGCATGCTGTGATCAATATCGTATTTTTGTTGTAACGATTTTGCTGACCACACACACTGAATTTGCTCACTTTTCGGTAGTTGCTGTTTAAGCTGTTCAAAACGATTTCGTACTTCGGTGGTTGTGCGTTTAGGCTCTAACCAATTCAGTGCTTGGTATAAATGAAACTGCTTTTCAGACGTTGCATATTGAGCATTACCCGAATAGCTCGCCATGGTTTTAACCCACTCACTCACAAGAACTGGTTCAATCCAACAGGCGTAACGATTAAACGCTAGCCATGTTGATTCAGGTAATGAGAACTCACCCCATTGCTCAAGGGTTTGCAAATCAAGAAAGATACTGGCTTTGGCTTTAACGGTTTTACTAGCAATATCAAATACCTTTGCACCGCTACCAGCCTCTTGATTAGGAAAGGTAATATAACGACAAGGCATGGTTTTAATATTACTGACTGCTGCTGAAATGGTTTTATGCAGTGCAATGGCATCTTCACCGGTGAATAAATTACCGATGCGATAATCTGAGGCACTACGATGGGTTAATTTGTGCCAGCCATCAGCTTTCATAAAACCCATGTTTGGGCTTTTACTCGGTGATTGAAATAACTGATGGCTATCTATTAAGTCTTTGTACTGATGACACCAATAAAGCGCGACTAAACCCGCAGGTAAAATAACGCGATCGCCAAATGGCGATGATTCTCTTCGCAAAACTGCACCGGGGTGGCCATCGGCAATGCGCAGTAATACTCTTAACAACGCCAGTTTATGAGTTGCAGCCTTGCCATCATTAATCGCGACATGGCGAATGAATGGGAATGCACCTGTGCCATCGTCTGGCATTTGCAGCACAAGGGTTTGCCAAGAAACGTGGTTTCTGCCGAGTTTATCGGTTTCTTTTGCTGTTGCTAACTTGGTAAATAGGCCAACATCAGTCGCTAGACGTTTTAACTCATCAGCACAGACGATATGCATTTTACGCTGTTTAAAGTCGTCGTCGGTCTGGCCGTGGCGAAGTGATATAACTATTTTACCGCCGGGTTTTAATAAATTGGCAAGTTTACGAATTGAACGAGCACGAGCACTTTGCGAAATATGCATCCACACCGCACTTAACAAGATTAAGTCAAAGCTAACTTCTTGTTTAGTAATAACGCTTAATGATGGCAACGCATCGTTGAGCCATTTTACTTTTAAGTCTTTGGTGACTTTAGCGCCTAATTCGGCAAGTTCAGTGGCAGGTTCAACCGCAAAAACTTGAATATTGTTAGCGGTTTTATGTGTTTTTTCAGCAAGCTCAGCAAAATACTTAGCATCTCGGCCAGCACCAGCGCCTAAGTCTAAGATACGTGCATTGGAATTTTTAAAAATGGCAGGTAAAAACTGCGACCAACTTTGGTGAACCTCTTCAAATGATTTTGAAAGGTATTGTCTAGCAAGGTCTTTGGCGTTCTCATTATAAAACTGAGGGGTCACTGCATCATCCTAATTACACTTCGTCCATAAGCTCAAAATACATTATGTCGAACCAAGACTGATTTAAGTGTAATAAATTGTCAATGAGTAATTAGATAAGTGACTAACTTAGTTGATATTAATCAAGATAGCTATGGGTGTAAGCCGCGGTATTTCGTCTTTATTCTTTTGCCTTGTAAAGCCTTAAATCAGCTTGGTTAAAATGAATGTTCAAGCTGTTGTATCATTTAGCATCGTGATTAGCATTAACCGTCAATCACGATGCAGCCTAAACTACAGGTTAATATTATTGATAGCTTGTGCGTTCAAGTTCGTATTTTTTCATTTTATCGTAAAGGGTTTTTCTGGCTAAATTTAGCGCTTCCATGGTGTCTTTAATACAGCCTTCATTGCTTGCCAGCGCTTCTTCAATAAGAAATTTCTCAAAAAATTCAACTCGCTGGGTCAGTCCCATATCGCTGTGCATTGAGTTTGCGCACGTATTTTGGTTTAGGTTAAATGCTGCCGCTTCACCCAGCAAAATATAACGTTCGGCTAAGTTACGTAACTCCCTGACATTACCCGGCCAACCATAACTTAATAGTTGTGTTTTATGTGTTTGTGATAATGGAATAAGTTCTTTTTTATAACGTGCTGAAGCTATTCTGGCAAAGTGCAAAAACAGCAAAGGTACATCTTCAATGCGCTCTCGCAAGGGAGGAATATCCACTTTCACTAAGTTCAAACGGTAATATAAATCTTGACGAAATAAACCTTGCTCGCACAGCTCTAATAAATCAACTTTGGTTGCCGCTATCACTCTAACATCAAGTTCGATGCCTTCATTAGCGCCTAAACGCACCACTTTTCGCTCTTCTAATACCCTTAACAGCTTCACCTGTAAGGCCATAGGTGTACTTTCTATTTCATCAAGAAATAAAGTGCCACCATTAGCGTATTCAAATTTACCAATACGTTTTTTATCGGCGCCGGTGTAAGCGCCCTTCTCGGCGCCAAATAGTTCACTTTCGATAATATTTTCAGGAATTGCGCCACAATTAAGCGCAACAAAATTACTGTCTTTGCGAATGCTATGGTCGTGTAAATAGCGAGCAACTAACTCTTTTCCGGTCCCTGTTTCGCCATCAATGAGGATATCTGCCGGTGCATCCATTACTTGATTAAGCATATTACGCATTTGTACAATGTTGGGCGCATTGCCTAAAATTCTTGGTCCGGGTGAGCAGTGTGTTTCTATTTCTATTTTTAGTTGTCGATTTTCAAGCACTAAAGCGCGCTTATCTAATGCTCTTTTCACCGTATCGACTAAGTCGTCATTGTTAAAGGGCTTTTCAATAAAGTCATAAGCCCCATTGCGCATGGCGCTTACTGCCATTGAAATATCACCAAAGCCGGTCAGGAGAATAGTTGGAATGTCTGAGTCAATATTTTTCACCTCAGCCATTAACTGGTGGCCATTCATTTTAGGCATATTAATATCGCTGATCACAACACCCGGCCAAGTATCACTGAGTTGATTTAGTAATTGATGCGCTTGTGAAAAGCTTTGTACTTCAAAGTTGCGTAATTCGAATGTTTGTTCAATGGCGCTACGTATATGCTCTTCGTCATCAATAACAAATACGACCCCCACTTTTTCTGTTTCCATAATATTTCCTTGATTACCTGTTTACAGGCAAGCTAATGGTAAAAATAGCGCCGCCATCGGGGTGGTTGCTGACGTTAAGTTTACCTTGCATTGATTCAATAATTCGGTGTGAGATAGACAACCCTAAGCCTAGGCCAAAGTTATCTTTGGTGGTAAAAAAGGCCTCGAAAACTCTGTCGATATTATCAACTAAAATACCAGGACCATTGTCTCGTATTTCAATAATAACCCGTTGCTTAACTTCAGCGACAGAAATCATGATTTTTTTCTCTTCTTGTTCACTAAGCGCTTGTATTGCATTGCTCAATAAATTAACCAACACTTGTTCAAAACGAATGGCATCACCATAGACATGCACGGGATCTAAACACGTTTTACTGGTAAATTCTACCTTAGCGGCTTTCGCTTGATGCTTGACGATACTCATCGCTGCAACTAGGCTCATCTCAACATCAACGGTAGTCGCGGCACCTTTACTTTTTTTAGAGAAACTATTAAATTGACTGACAATATCGCTGAGCCTGTCAACTAATCCAATGATCAGTGTCAGGTTGTTTTTTACTTTGTCTGCCATACTGCGCTCTTGATAAGCTAGGGCATTTTCTGAGTAACTGCGTAAAGCCGTTAACGGCTGATTAATTTCATGATTAATACTTGCTGACATACTACCAATGAGCGCAAGTTTTTCTGATTGAATTAATTCATCTCGCATTTTGTTGACTTGAGTTTGCGCCTGCTGACGTTGCGCTATTTCTTCATGTAATTTGGTATTGGTTGCGCTTAAATCAGCGGTGCGCTCTTTAACTTTATTTTCTAACAGCTGCTGAGACTGTTTAAGTCTGCGGGCATTTTTAACCCGTTCGTTAGCAAACAAAAATAAAAACACCATTAACAAGTAGCCACTAACACTCTGAATAACAAGTAAATTTTGCTGTTTTTTGATCGGCGCTACTGAGCTCCATAAATGCACTTGCCAATTTGCGGTTGTCATCAGTTTACTCAAAGCAAAAACCTGCTCTGTGCCTTTATTTGATGCAACCTCTAACAGTTTATTACCTAAGTTTTGCGGCAAATAACGATTGGAAATATCAATAATGTTTAGTGCCGATATTTCTTGCTCGGCATAGCGTTTTTCTGACATTAAGTTTTGTTGCTGTACTTGTGATAAATCACCAATGGTTTTTAATCGCCAATCAGGTCTGTCAGAAATAAACACTACATCATCGGGAGCAACAATTAAAAAGTTAAAACTATTATTTAATACCGTTTTTTTATACTGCTCTTCAATATCAGCGATACTTATTTTTAAGGCAATAACACCCTCAATGTTATTATCAATTATCACAGGGTAAGCATAATAAAAGCCTCGCTTACCGTTACTTAAACCAACAGCATAGTAATCGGAGAGCTTACCTTTTAAGGCGTTTTGAAAATAAGGTCTGAAAACGAAATTCATGCCAATAAATGAGGTTGGTGATTGCCAGTTGCTCGCACCAATAGTGATACCATTTTTATCAATTAGGTAAATATCAGACGCCTGAGTCATGGTTCTCACATCGGCTAATAAATGATTCAGTTTTGCCAGTTTTGTTTGGTCTTGGGGGAATAATAAGGCTTGTGCTAATACCGGCTGTTTCGATAAAACTGTAGGTACTCGGTCAAAGCGAGCAAGAATATTATCGATATAACGAACTAAATTAGATAATTGTTGGTTCGACTGTTGATACATCTTCTGATAAGCCTTGCTCATGCCTATCATTTGCGTCAGTTCAATAGTCAGTAATAAACCCGCCATGACCAAAGTGAAAACTAGATAGTTTCTACGCTTTGATTTTTCTTGATGTGCCACAATTTTACCTTATGAATAAACCAATACTAGAGCCGTACTAAAGCCAGAGTCATACCAGAGCCCTTAATTTCTCGCTTTACTGGGCTACGCGATAAAATAATCGAAGAGTCAATAAGGTTGGTATCATAGTATTTTATCAGCTTTTACCAGTCAAAACGTTGTTTACCATCATGCATTAGCTATTTGGTATGAAACAAATACATTATTCCATATCAAATGCCAAACCAGATAGTCGCAGTTTAGCGCTCTGAATTGGGAAATTTAATCAAATTGGTATAAATCAAACTTAATCTTTAAAGCTAAGCAATTTAGCTAAATAATGAATGTGACTAATATAAGTACATAACATGCTACCGCCCCATAATGACATAGGTACGCTAACATTAAACTCACTATATTTTTTACTGACGCTAATTGGCGGATCTCCACATATCTATACTTTTTCATGGGTGGATATCAATACGTAAGCTGATCAAAAATAATAACAAAAAATATAATTACCTTTATTAACAACAAGATAAAAACATGGCGTTGTCTTTGCTATGCATAAATTAGAATTATTATAAAAACACAACATTGTGAGAAAGTTTATGACTGATATTAAAGACAAAGCAACGCCATTACGTATGCTCATATTAGGACCAGCATTAATGCTGTTCACCTTATTAGTACCTTGTCCCTTTGAAGGCATGTCTGCCGAGGCCTGGCACACTTTAGGTTTAGCATTATGGATGGCCACTTGGTGGATTTCTGAAGCAACCCCAGTTTCAGTTACCGCCTTTTTACCCTTAATCGTTGCGCCAATTGTTGGCATAGCACCGATTAAATTAACTACATCATCTTATGCCCACCCTTTGATATTCCTTTTTCTTGGGGGCTTTTTTATCTCTATTGCGATGGAAAGATGGAACTTACATAAACGCATTGCCTTAAAAGCTATGTCGTTATGTAGCACTAAGCCTAGCCATCAAATAGGCGGGCTAATGCTCGTTACCGCATTTTTATCTATGTGGATGTCAAATACGGCAACCGCCGTAATGATGCTACCAATTGCTTTATCAATCATCGAAATGGTTAAACAAAAACAAGATGGTAAAAACGCAAGTAACTTTGCAAAACCGATGCTTTTAGCCATTGCTTTTTCTGCCAGCATTGGTGGTTTAGCCACATTAATTGGTACTCCGCCTAATGCACTAATGGCAGCTTATTTAGCTGATAGCTACAACATTGAAATTGGTTTTGCTCAATGGATGATCATCGGCGTGCCATTAACAATAATACTTTTAGCTTTATGTTGGGTAATTTTAACCAAGATTTGTTACCAAGTTAATGAAGGCGAACGCATCGACACTAACAGCATGTTTAAAGACAAGCTGAAAGAATTAGGCCGCATGCATAAAGGCGAGAAGCTCGTACTATTTTTCTTTGCTTTAGCAGCCTTAGGTTGGATATTTAGACCGGTAATCGCCAGCTTCACTGGCTTAGCGATATCTGATACTGGCATCGCTATGTTTATCGGTTTAATGTTATTTGTAGTACCGGTTGACCGTAAAAAAGACATTCGTATTTTAGCCTGGGAAGACACTAAGAAGTTACCGTGGGGTGTATTGTTACTTTTCGGTGGTGGTTTAGCTTTAGCAAGTTTGATTAAAAAATCAGGACTTGCCGGTTACATTGCAACTCAGCTTGAAGCAACGTCAAATATTCCGGTGATAGCCGCTGTGTTAATCGTTACGTTAACAATTTTATTTTTAACAGAAGTAACCAGTAATACAGCAACTGCCGCAAGCTTTTTACCGCTACTAGGCCCAATTGCTGTGACGTTAACTGATGGACCTTTAATGTTAGTGATACCTGCGGCATTAGCTGCCAGTTGTGCCTTTATGATGCCAGTGGCAACACCACCTAATGCGGTAGTATTTAGCTCAGGTGAATTGCGTATTGCGGATATGGCAAAAGCAGGCTTTTGGCTTAACATTACCGCGGTAGTTTTAATCGTTATCATGATGTTAACTACCGTGCCTATGGTGTTTAATATATAACCGCTAGCTGTATTTCTGAAATAAACACCAGCACATTAAGCTGGTGTTTATTTTAATTATCTATTCCAATAAATCACTGCAACAAAGTACTGCAACAAACGACTATCAAATACTTCAGCAAAACGCCTAGTACATCTCCAAGTCTTTATTTGACCCCCTTTATCAATAAGCCAGCTTAATAAAAATAAAATAATATGGATCTATAAGCTGAATAAACAAGACTATTTAGACTGTTGTTACGAGCAATTGCTCAAGGTTTTTCAGCCTGCCAGACTGTACATTATACCAAGTCTATGTACGTTCTAAATTTTAAGGCTTGTTTTGCAGGAAATTAAGGCTTTATCAACTCCTTGTAAGATAATGCCTTAGAAACTTTCAATTTATACTTAACCTCAGTTTGGGTTAATGGACTTTATAACCTGTTGATTCATAGTATTATTAGCTAAATTATTCACGACATTTTTAAGTGAAAGATTAAAAAAAGCGCAATCATGGAGTTTAGGCGCTTAGCAAGGAATTTTTACAAACCAATAGCGAGCTATTGGGCGTAAAAATAACGCTGATAAGCGTTTAAATGGCATTGTTGGGTAAAGTAGCTTAACCCGAACTGGGGTTACTTAGTTAAAGCAACTTACTGATAAATTTTACAATGATTGACTTGAATTATTTTTTCAGTTTAAGAAAATAATCAAATATTTCAGGCACGTTACCTTTGCCCATACCGGCATCAAATGCCGCTTGTAAATTAGCAGAAGAGCCTTCTGCAATTTCAGACCGCGTGTCAAATTCTTCAAGCATTTTTAGAAAATAACCTAAGTCTTTATTGGCATTAGCAATTGAGAAACCAAGGTCGCTAACACCGTCAACAGCATAGTTTTTACAAAAGTGCATGAAAGGTGAATTGGATGGTCCCGTTGACATAATTTCAAACAATTGTTGACGATCAACACCAGCAAGCTCGGCAACAGCAAAAGCTTGAGACATAGCACAAACCGTGGTCATGCCAATGAAGTTATTAATAAGCTTAGTGGTGTGCCCTGCACCCAATGCGCCTAAGTAGAAGATATTTTCACCTTGATCTTGTAAAACTGGCTGAACTTTGTCAAAAGTTGCCTGATCACCGGCAGCCATAATGTTAAGCAAACCATCTTTAGCATGTGCTGGTGTGCGCCCTAGTGGTGCGTCAATCATGCCTGCGCCTTTAGCTGCTAAGTCGGCACCAATTTTTTTAGTTGATGCTGGAATTGAAGTACCAAAATCAATCAGTACTGCGCCAGCTTTGATACCCGCTAGAATGCCATCATCAGCATAAAAAATGCTTTCAACAACCGCTGAAGTGGTTAGACAAAGCATAACAATATCACTTGCTGCGGCGAGTTCTTTTGCCGAACTGGCAACATTAGCACCACGGGCAACACAGGCTGAAACTGCGTCTTTATTTAGATCTAACACGGTTAGTTGGTAGCCCTTTTTCTGCAGGTTTTCTACCATGTTGCCGCCCATAAGGCCTAATCCGATAAAACCAATGGTTGGTTTTGTCATAATATTCTCCTAAAAGTATTCACTGAAGTTTAACGGTTAATTCATAACCGTATGCCTAGACAAAGTAAGTAACTTTTATTTCAATTATACTGATGAAATTTTTCAATAATTGATGCTAAAAAGTTTCAATATTTTTATGAGCAGCGTAAACTGCTCATCTTTATGGCTCGATACACTATGCGTTAGAATTTAGCTTTTACACCAAATTCCCACTTAGTGCCTGAGCGAGAGTAATCAGCAATAGTGGTATCGTTACCCCGGGTCATCACTTGTGGTTCGTTGGTCAAGTTAAGGCCTTTTAAGAATAAGCTAACACTTGAGTTAACTTTATACTTAGCAGACATGTTCATGTAGATAGCGTCTTGTACATATCGGTGTGAACGATCTGGAAAAGGTAAGCCGTTAGGTTGTAAATATTTAGAACGATACTTCCAAAGTAAACGAACAGTGGTGTCGTCTCCTTCCCAGTAAACTGATGCTGAGGCGACATTTTTTGAAAAGCCAAATAAGTTCGCATCTGGCACAATACCGGCACTGGCAGGCTCATCAGTGACAAAGTTAGAGCTTGCGTAGTTCCATGCAAACTTAGCACCTAAACCATTAAACGGCTCAGGCAATTCAACAAAGTGCTTTTGACCGGTGATTTCAACGCCTTTAATAATAGAGTTATCGTCAGAGGTTTGTTTAACTAAGTGGCTAACGCCGGTGTAAGTTGTATCAACACCATCTAAATTAACGATAATGTCACGTTGCTCAGTTTCGCTTTCATAGCCACCGGTGAACGATTTATGATAGAACGCTAAGGTTAAAGCAGCATCTTCTGACGGATAATATTCAAAAGATACGTCATAGTTTATCGCAGTGTATGGGTCTAAATGGTTACCATTGGCTTCACCGCTACGAATAACAGACGAATAGTCAGTATTGGTACTAGGATCACAAATTGTGTCATCTTCATCTTCACATGTTTCATAGCTTACCCCTGCCGACATCGCATTTAAT
Source organism: Colwellia sp. M166 (assembly GCF_024585285.1). Taxonomy (NCBI): domain Bacteria; kingdom Pseudomonadati; phylum Pseudomonadota; class Gammaproteobacteria; order Alteromonadales; family Colwelliaceae; genus Colwellia; species Colwellia sp. M166. The sequence goes on along the minus strand of NZ_CP040755.1, from coordinate 4,311,793 downwards.
TGAAAACGAGACATAGAACGATAGGCCGCTGTTCGAACATAAAATTCATCAGTTACGTGAAAAGTTAAGTTTAAGCTTGGTAATACTTCGGTGTATTCTGAAGCTAAGTTGACGCGTTCAATATCACCCGTTGGGTTAATTTGTGCACTGTAAGTACCCGTTTCTTCATCGGTGGTGATATAAACTTTGTCACCCCAACCTTGAGATTCCGTTTCTGTTTTTACCACACGAACACCAACGTTACCGTATACCGGTATACCACTGATTTCAGTATCAAAGTTACCCATAACATAGGCAGCTGTGATGGTTTCAGTTACGTCACGGTCAGCACCATCACGGCCATCTTCACGTTCACCTATATCATAAAAAGCTGTGCTCGTTGCACCGGGTAATTGCCCCAAAACTTGACCAATAAAACATTTATGATCATAAGTAGCATAGCGCGTTGCATCACCGCCACTGCCAGGCTCTTCAGTAAATTGAATATTATTTGAATGGTCATTTTGGCAACCATTGATAATGCCATTAATGAGTTCTGAGTTGGCTTCTGGGTTTAGTTCATCCCAATTATTATCTTCGTTGTCACTAGCGCCGTATTTTTGTGAACCATCGGCAATCACTAACGAGACATCATTAGTGACAAAATCAAGTAGATGCTCTTTCGAGTATCGAACACCGACTTTGACACTTGAAAAGTAATCATTGTCGAGTTGATATTCGCCATCTAAATTGATAGCAAAAATATCATCGTTACGATTATCATGTGCACGTCGATATTCTACGTAAGCATGATCATCATTAACAAAATTATTCATGTCACTTGCGTCAAATACTTCTGAAGCGGCAAACCCGTCATCACCAGGTCCTAAACGATTGTTATCTAGCCATGTTAACGTTGGTACATTACGGCCACGAAAATCTAGCGCATAGTTATAACGCTCTGTTGAACGAAATTTAGTTCGTTGGCGTAAGCGGTATCGATAGGATTCAGAGTATGATAAATCAAGCGCAAGGGTTAAATCTTCAGTTGGTGCATATTCTATTTCGATACCGCCACCGCGATATTCATCAACCTGATTACGGTTTTCGCCCTGCAACGTTGGTCTTGCTTCACCCGTTGAATAAAGTAAGGTGTGATCGTCAGCAATAATGTGATCAGCGAGATCATCGATGCGAGAATCTAAGGCTAATTCCATACGTTTTTCAGTGTACTCTAAATCAGAGTATTCATAGTCAAAATTAATTTCTAAGTCGTCGCGAGGTACCCACTGAAAAGTAAATACTGCACCGGTACGCACATCTTCATCTTCACCTGTGCGCCAGTAAGCGTCATTCGGTACATAAAAAATGCTACTTGGGTCAAAATCGGCTAAGTCGGTATCTATGCCCAACTCAGGTTCACGACCAACGCGACCTGAGCTGACACCTTGCTGCCCAGTAGCACAATTACTACCGCCTACTAAGTTTGAACCATCAGCAGCACGAAGCGCACAGACCGCCATTTGTGAATTACCACCGTAGTTTTCTTCTGGATTTGAAGAATCAGAATGGCTAAGTCCGAAAGTAAACCCCATATCGCCTAGGTTATCGGTTTCCCATTGCTGCACAGTCGAGACAATAAGCTTTTTGCCCCAAGGCGAGCTGCCGCCTTCAACATCGTCATAATACGAATTGTATATGCCTGTTGCTTGAACCGTTGTTTGCGCTTCACCATAGTCAACAGCGCGCAGAGAATTAACATCGATAGTACCTGAGGTGCCACCTTCAACTAAATCAGCTTGTTGAGATTTATAAATGACGACTTTGTCGACAAGCTCAGATGGGAATTTTTTGAAGTTAACCGCACGACCAGCGCCGGCATTGGTGATCGTTCGGCCGTTAAAGGTTGAGTAACCCCAATAAGAGCCTAAACCACGAATTGATATTTCGTTTTGGCTGCCTTTTAGACGGTGACCAGATGCACCAGAAATATTCTCAATAACATCAGACAATGATAAACCAGGTAAATCGCCAAAGTCTGCTGCGGCTACTGCATCAACAATTGCCGTACTGTGCTTTTTCTCGTTCAATGAACGAGTCATAGTACGTCGTAAGCCCCCACTGACTTCAATTACTTCAATGTCAGCTTCCACTTTCTTTTCTGTTTCTTCTTCTGCAGCCGTGGCTGGAAAAGCAAGTAAGGAGAGTAATGTAGATGCACACAAAAATTGTCTAGGATAGCTAGCCTGCTTACGCACAACTCTGCTAATTTTATTTAACTTATTGAAAGTAGCCATTGATATTTCCGATTCATTATAGTTTTTATACTCGTTGTGCTTTATTCAAACAATATAAATCACAATTGTCAACCAATCTGGTAATACAAAACATTAAAAACCACCAAAACATAACTTACCAATAAATACAATTAACATAACCAATTAACATTAATCTATAATATTGCAGTTATTATTAATGTGGAGTTTAACGATTATTTTTTAAGTGTAGTAGAATAAAATAGACATAAACAGAGATAATTATAGTAACGGCAAGGTAAGAAAACAATTACCACAAGCTTAAGCATCATACACAAGATTACCAAAACTAATTTTTGGTTGACCAAAACACACTACATAGTGTAAAACCTTAGTTAGGCCATTTTTTCGCGGGATATATTCTATTAATAACAAACTTACTCGAATAAAAGCCTGACAAAAAACACTACTTAAAATATACCGTCAGCCCACATTAGATACACAAGTTTGTGCGATTCAATTCATCTTAGCCGTTAGGACAATTATGCAAATACATAAGACTTTTTTTACTTTCGTTACCTTATTTAGCTTATTTGGCATAGTTAGCTGTGGGGGTAGCCCAAGTAACAATACCGTAACAACAACTGTCCCAAAGCAAGTTATTGATCCAGTTACCACGCCCACTGTTATCGATGACATCAGCTGTGGTGTGAGTTATCCACTACAAATTTCAGCTATAAATGATGTATCGACTGATGCCGAGCTACCAACTTTATTCGATAGCAATAAAACCAAGGTTTCCAACTGGCAGGCCGACACAACCGATAGCAAGTTATTACTAACGCTTTCAGAGCCAGCCCTGCTCAAACAGCTGATTATTACTTGGAAAAACCTAGACTATGTGCATTTATTCAATATTTACGGCTCTAAAGACCAAAAAAATTGGCAATTACTTAATAGCAAAACCCAAAGCGAAAAGAATTCACTGTTCCCTGGGGTAATTAACTTAGACCAGTTAAACACAGAAACGGCGCTGTATTTACGCATAGATCTCGCTGGTAACGACGTTTCTCAGCCAAGTAGTATTTTGGAAATTGAAGCCTTTGGTTGTCAAGAAGATGTCAGTCATAACATCGAATTAATTGATTGGTACTTAAGTGTGCCAACCGATGAAGACAACAATGGCAAATCAGACAGTATTAAGGAAACCGCGCTCGTTGGTGGTTATGCTGATCCGCGCTTTTTTACTTTGTCAAAAGATGGCGGCGTGGTATTTACCACCTCAGTTTCAGGCTATCGCACCTCAACTAATACTAACTATGTACGCTCAGAGTTACGAGAAATGTTACGCAGGGGCGACACAAGTCAGCAAACCCAAGGGGTTAATAAAAATAACTGGGTATTTTCTACTGCACCACAAGCAGACCAAGACAATGCCGGCGGTATTGACGGCGAACTCAATGCTGAACTAGCAGTCAATAACGTAACAATCACCGGCGAAGCCTATCAAATAGGTCGCGTTATTATTGGTCAAATTCATGCTAATGATGATGAGCCTGCCCGACTTTATTATCGAAAATTGCCAGGCAATTCAAACGGCGGCATTTATCTCGCGCATGAAACCCTTGGCGGTGACGATAGCTATTACGACATCATAGGCAGTCGCACTAATACCGCAAGTAACCCCGTTGATGGTATCCCGCTAGATGAAAAATTTAGTTATTCAATAACGGTTTCTGGCCATACGCTTACTGTAAAAGTTGTCAAAGCTGATGGCAAAGCGTTTGAACAAGTCGTAGATATGACGACAAGCGGCTATGACCAAGGCAACCAATATATGTATTTTAAAGCTGGGGTTTATAATCAAAATAATTCCGGCGATGCCCATGATTTTGTCCGAGCGACGTTCTATCGAATCGATAATAGCCATAGCGGTTATTCAAACTAAAACAATAAGATAAGAGATTAACCATGAAGAATTTATATTTGCTATTTTTTTTGCTCAGCTTTACCAGCATGGCTGCAGAAACTAACACTGAGCGCTTTTTCAACGACCATCTGATCATAGAGTTGTCAACAGAGTTTAAGGCCTTATCTGACTCCGCTTTAGACAAGCGTTATGGCAAACAAAAAAATCCTCCCGCTTTTGCATTTAGCGATAAAGATAAATCGGTCAGCTTTACTTTTACGCAGTATTCCACGCCAGCAGATAAGAAAAGTATGAATAAAATTCATAAATCGCTATCTAATATCTTGCGTAAATCTAATGACAAAGCCCGTTGGAAAAAAGACAAAGTATATAACCGACTAGGAACTAAAGTTGCTGTATTCGAGTACGAGATCAAAGCTATTGGTAAATACCAATTCAATCTTACTTACGCATTACCCGTAGACGGAAAATTAACCTTTATTTCATTTACCACTACCGATAAAAAATACAAAAACAAATGGCTAGCCCTAGCCAGAGCAAGTATGGATTCAATACAGATCAAGGGTATTTAAGTGATAAAACACGTAAAAAATCCTCCTTTTCATCATTAGTCACTCGCTAAAAACTGATAAACCCAACCGCAATCCTCACATATTGGTTGACAAAGTGGCAATACAAATTAGTATTAAGATTAAACCAAATAGCAGCGAAATTTTTTTACCAAAAAAATAGTAGGATTATAATAATGAAAAAGTTAATGAATAAAACGATTGCTATATCAACCATTGCATTAGCAATGGTTGGTTGTAATACCGATACATTGCCTGACAAAATAGGTAACTCGTTTGGTCAACTTTCGCTATCAGGGGAAGCTAAAGTTGGTGAAACACTCACAACAACGTTAACCGATGCAAATGGCTTAGATGCATCAGCCGTTTCTTATACTTGGATGGCAGACGACGTAGCAATTGCTAGCGCAACATCGAGCTCTTTGTTATTAACTGACACTCAAGCCGGCACAAATATAAAAGTTACCGTTTCATACACAGATAACGATAACTATAGTGAAGTAATTACCTCTAACCCTACAGCCGATGTGTTAATCAACTTTATTGGCGCTATAGAAATATCAGGTACTTTAGAGTCAGGTAAGCTACTGACTGCGACCGTATTAGATGACAATGATTTTGACCCTGAAAGCGTAGTATATAGTTGGCTTGCAGATGATGTTGCTATTGTTGATGCAACAGAGTCTATCTTTGCGCTGACCGATGATGAAATAGGAAAAACCGTCGTTGTTACTGCTGCTTATAGCGATCTTGACGGTTATACAGAAACGCTTACTTCTGCAGCGACTGGCGTTATTGCTCCTGCTTCGGCGAATACGCCAGCAACATTTTCAGGTGATTTAACAGCAGCAATTGCTAACAATGTTAGCGGTGCGATTACCGGCACAGTCGTCGTTAGTGATGATGACGCCAATGAAAACGCAATGGAAGCTCAAGCTAACTTAACCACAACCTTCGGGACATTTTCTGTGTTAGCTACAGGCGAATGGACTTATACGCTTGATACTGCTAACACAACAGTGGCTTCATTGGTTAATGCCAATGATATTGTCACAGATACGGTAGCCATTAGCTCTGTTGATGGTACTGCGGCAGAAGTTGTTTATACCATTAGCGGCGCCGAAGATGTAGCACCAACAAAAGTGGCAAGACTTACTGATAACATGACAGATGATGCCGGTGAGTTACGTTACAAGTTATCTTCAAGTGATATTATCGCTGCCGGTAAATTAACTGTGTCGTTCCTAAAAGAAGCCGCGATTGTGAAAGATGCTTACATTGGTTTATTTGGCTCTTCAACCAGCACCAATAATGCGCTGATCGATTTACGCATTCAAAACAGCGGCTTTGTTATACGCAACAATGAAGGTGTTGATATCACCATTCCATTTACTGCTGACAAATGGACTGATATTGAATTAACCTGGGATGCAACTAACGCTTCTGCAACCGTTGCACCAATGTTAACCCTGACTATCGACGGCACTAGTGTAACTACCTCACCATTTGCTTCTGTGTCTGAATCATTGAGCGATGTGGCTACTGGCGTTCAAACCGTTATCTTTAAGTTAGGTGATGATGGCTCTGTTTCTGGCGATGCCGCTTACTACCTTGATAACTTCAAACTTTATGCAGATATTGCCGGAACTACCGTACAATTTGAAGACGACTTTGAAAGTTATGATGATGGCGCGTCATTAGATACTGATAACCCAGCTTCTCCATACAATTCATCGACTGCTGAAGCGTTTGTTGAATTACTTAGCGGCGGCAACGGCAACCCTGATAATCTTACGGCAAGAATTACCGACAATATGACAGATGATGCCGGTGAGTTACGTTACAAGCTATCTTCAAGTGATATTATCGCTGCCGGTAAATTAACTGTGTCGTTCCTAAAAGAAGCCGCGATTGTGAAAGATGCTTACATTGGTTTATTTGGCTCTTCAACCAGCACCAATAATGCGCTGATCGATTTACGCATTCAAAACAGCGGCTTTGTTATACGCAACAATGAAGGTGTTGATATCACCATTCCATTTACTGCTGACAAATGGACTGATATTGAATTAACCTGGGATGCAACTAACGCTTCAGCAACCGTTGCACCAATGTTAACGCTTACTATCGACGGCACTAGTGTAACTACCTCACCATTTGCTTCTGTGTCTGAATCATTGAGCGATGTGGCTACTGGCGTTCAAACCGTTATCTTTAAGTTAGGTGATGATGGCTCAGTTTCTGACGATGCTGCGTATTATCTTGACGAATTTAAATTATTTTCTGATATAGAGGGTACAACAATACAATTTGAAGATAACTTTGAAGGTTATGCTGAAGGCGACTCGTTAGATGATGATAATGCATCATCACCTTATAATTCAGCGACTGCTGAAGCGGTTGTTGCTAAAAAAGCAAAATAGCATTTAGTTATTAAGTTGAGAATAAAAATAGCGCTTTAATGGCGCTATTTTTTCATAAACGATAACGTTTAATTTAACGCTAATTGCCTAAAGCTGTTAATAACTAAACACGATAAATAACAACGATAAATAAAATTAATATACAGGAGTGCTTTATGTTTAAAGCTGTATCTACCCTTTCCCTTGCTTTGCTGATAACCGGCTGTGCGAGTACATCTAATGTTCCTGCTGGAAAATTTGATCTCTCGCATTGGAAAATCACTATTCCGTTAGACCGAGATAACAATGGTAAGGCTGATGATATCGACACTAAGGCATTACAAAGTTATCAAAACCCTGATTTTTTCTATATTGATGCCAATGGTGAGATTGTATTCACCTCACCGAATAAAGCGGTAACAACACAGGCATCATCTAACACCCGTAGCGAATTAAGACAAATGATCCGTGGATTAGACACCTCAATTGGTACTAAATCATACGGCAACAATTTTGCTATTGCTGCACATCCAGATGCGGCTTACTTTAATCAAATAGGTGGCAGATTAGACGCAACCTTAAAAGTAAACCATGTTGCTAAAAGCGCCAAACATCCGAAAAAACCGGCTTATTCTGTGGTAGTTGGACAAATTCATGCCGGAAAAGATAAAGAAGTTATTGCACAAGGCAAGGGTTTTGGCTGGGGCAATGAACCGATAAAAATTTATTACAAAAAATGGCCAAATCACAATACAGGGTCTGTGTTTTGGACCTATGAACGCAACCTAGCTAAAGATAACCCCGATAGAACTGACATCGCTTACCCTATTTGGGGTAACACTTGGGAAAACCCAAATGATCCAAAAAATTCAGGTATCGCGCTAGGTGAAGAATTTAGCTACACGATAAACGTTGTTGGCAATCTCATGAAACTAACATTTACTCAAAAAGATAAAAACACTGTTAGCTATGATATTGATCTTTCAAATAATATCGATGCTTATGGCAAGCTAGATGAAAAGGATAACAGCGCAGGTTACAGCGGTGATTGGCTCTATTTTAAAGCCGGAGCTTATAACCAATGCTCAACCAAAGATGCTGATGGCATTTGGTATGCGGGCTGTGCCGGTACGGGTGATTGGGCAATAGACAAAGCAAACGGCGATTATACTAGCGTATCATTCTCAGTACTGACATTGAGCGAAACAGCGACAAAAAACTAGCAACAAAGAAACAGCTAACAAAGGCATTATCTAACGTAGATAATGCCTTTGCTACATAATGACAGCTTTGATTTTAATCTAACGCCGATCTAAAAATTAAGTCACCTATTTTTAAGTTCTGCCATCTAGGCTGACTTACTTCAACATCATTATTTAATAGAAAGTCTTTTATAAACTTACTATCGTTTGGGTTGCTCGTTTGCATATATTGTGGCTGCCACTGATTGTCCTCTAAAAACCAAAGAGTAGCGGAAGTAGAATAATTATTTTCTTCAATAACAATATAGTCTAATTCACTATCAGCATTTAAATCTTGGCCGATAAAGTAATAGTTATTACCTCGATAAGTAGCCCATTCATTTTTAAGTTTATCACCATAAACCTCCTGAATTAACGCCTCTGGAAAATCACTTTTATTAGGCCAATAAGTCACTAACTTATTGAAATATTCAGCGTTAAATCATCTTCGGCTATGTTTTCATGATTAATAAACATTCTATCGATCATCACGGCTTTTTCAGGTGCGGAAACTATCAACTCTGTTTTTAGCTCTTGTAACGCCAAATTGCCTTGTCGACCTAATGAGTGATCAAAATATTGATAATCAAACTTATCATAAGATATTTTGCCATCATGCAACCTTGATCATTGACTAGCTGCAGCAATGCTTTGAAAATTGAGCAGTGGTGAGTTAACCAGTAGCATAAATACCAGCACGACAATTCCCATAGATATATTCACTGTACTGAGTATCTCTAACCAAGCATCTCGTTGCTTAATAATGCCCACTAAATACCCGACGCCAGTAAAACACAAATAAGCACAGCCCAACAACGGTCAACCGTTAAGCCATACTGGTCAATACGAAGCCAATTTCCATACAATGAAATAAGGCTATAAATAGGTAGTACCGCAACACCAATAAAAATTAATCGGTGCAAAATATGATGGTAAGGACGTTCATGTGAAGCATCTTGATAAACCGTATTGACAAAAAATAGCGTTAACGCCTGAAGCCACATGACTAACATGCTTCCGGTACCGGTTTGCCAAAGCGTGTCTAAGCCGGTAAAAGGCAGTGTGGCTAAAAACCCTAAAGAAACAACGGTTAATGCTGGTAGCAAAAATTTAATCAAGGTTTGGAGTATGGCACTAAAACAACGATTGATTCAGCATTAAATTAGCGTATTCTGCGTAATTAAATACTTATTTATTTGGAAACTTTACTTTGAATAAAATTGCACAAGGCTTTTTGTTGCTATACGTTGTTTTTAGCTTATCTGGCTGCATTGCGGTTACTGTTGTATCTACCGCGGTAGGTGTCACTACAACAGCTATTGGTGGAGCTATCGACGTTGTCGATGCCGTTACTCCAGATATTATGGATGACGACGATGATGAACAAACAGAAGACAATGGTAACGACAACGGAGAAGGTTAGACGAGTAAATATATTTAAGCTTTCAACTCAACAAGCTTATCTATTACACCTTTAATTGAGACCTTAGGGTAATGCCCTATTATTATCCTATGGTCATTTTATTGAATTTAAAGCGGTATTGCCAAACTGCTTTTCCTTTTGTAGAGCCAGCACTAATGAAGAAGCTTATCTGCAGAACAACTTATCAAGTCCCCCTGATAACGTAAAATAGAAGTCATGACAACTTTTACTCTATATCCTTCATAGGGAAGTATTACCGATAATTACATCGCCAGAAAATACCCATGGCTATTTTCGCCACCACTGTCGTATCTGACCTATTTAATGTTTTTTGCTTGCCTTGGATTATTAATACGTTATCTGGTAAAGTCCGCGATTAGCATAGATCTATTCCATGGATGTTAATCAATAAAAATCATGAATAATAAAACACCAGTGAACACCAACGGACAACCTAGTATTTTGTGGCACGATTATGAGACATGGGGTATATCGCCAAAATTTGACAAGCCATCACAGTTTGCCGGTATTAGAACCGATCTTGATTTAAATATTATTGGTGAGCCTGAGATGTTTTATTGTCAGCCGCCACAAGATTATCTGCCGCAACCCGAGGCCTGTTTAGTCACAGGCATTACACCACAAAAAGCATTACGCGAGGGGTTAACAGAGGCAGAATTTGCTGATCGTATTCATGGTTTATTTTCTCAACCTGACACTTGTGTTGCCGGTTATAACAGTATTCGCTTTGACGATGAAGTGACACGTTACTTATTTCATCGCAATTTTTACGACCCGTATGCACGTGAATGGCAAAATGGTAACAGCCGTTGGGATATTATCGATATGGTCAGGGCTTGCTATGCCTTGCGACCAGAAGGTATTGAGTGGCCAACGGTTGAACGCGATGGCGAACAAGTGGTAAGTTTTCGTTTAGAGTTGCTAACAAAGGCTAATGGTATTAGCCATGAAGCTGCCCATGATGCAATGAGTGATGTTTACGCCACCATCGCAATGGCAAAGTTGATAAAAGAAAAGCAACCTAAGCTATATGACTTTATTTTCAACTTAAAAAACAAAAAACAAGTAGCTGAATTAATTGATGTTTATAATATGACACCGATTGTTCATACCTCAAGTAAAGTGTCTTCTGCGCATGGTTGCACAAGTTGGTTTGCGCCGGTTTGTTATCATCCAATAAACAAAAATGCGGTTATTACGGTTGATTTGGCACGTGATCCTACGCCGTTATTTGAGTTATCGAGCGAAGAAATCAAAGCACGTTTATATACCCGTTATGACGACTTAGCAGCAGACGAGTTACCGATCCCGGTTAAGTTAATTCACTTGAACAAATGCCCTGTGGTTGCGCCGGCAAAAACATTGTTACCTGAAAACGCTGAACGCTTAGCGATCCCGCGTGAGCTTTGTTTAAATAACTTAAAACGCTTAAAACAACATGCAGAGCTTAGAGATAAGTTAACCGATGTGTTTGCTGAGAGTGACTTTGGTGATGAACCCGTTGAAGCAGAGTTTGCGCTCTATGGTGGCAAGTTTTTCTCTCATAGCGATAAAGCACAAATGGATATATTACACCAGCTACCACCAGAGCAATTAGGCACACACCCTTTTCAGTTTCAAGATGAGCGTTTAAGTACGCTATTGTTTAGTTATCGGGCACGAAATTTCCCATTAACCTTAACCGATAGTGAGCAAAAAAAATGGCAAGCACATTGTCAAAATCGTATTCAACATGGTAGTAAAGGCTTATTGAGCGCAGATGAGTTCATGATGAAGTTAGAGAACTTGGCATTTGAATATGAGAACAACACCGAAAAAATGCAATTGTTGAAAGCATTATTTGAATATATCAATAAATAACCTCAACAGACGATTGCTGATATGGGAGGTACTCAACACTGTACCTCTCATCACTGAAAACACTTATTATCCACCCTACTTCAGTAAAATAATATGCCTAGTTACTTGTCGTAATTCATTACTAGACATAGTTAGGCATAGCTACAAGTAACTTAATATCCCAAAACATTTCAACCTTACTAAGGTTTATTACACCTTAAGTCACGAATAAAATTTATCTGCCACAAGCGACTATATTTGAGCAAAAGTGATTGAATATATGCTATAAATATTAACAACATAAACTGTAGTAGATTGAACAATATGAACAAAGTATCTTTTATTGGCTTAGGTGTTATGGGCTTTCCAATGGCGGGTCATTTACAGAATGCTGGCTATCAAGTCACCGTATATAATCGCAGCCAAAATAAAGCTGAAAATTGGGTTAAACAATATGGCGGTGCTATGGCGAGTACTCCGGCCAAAGCAGTAAAAGATAGCGACATTGTTTTTGTCTGTGTCGGTAATGACGACGACCTACGTCAAGTTGTATTAGGACCAAATGGTGCATTTGCAGGCATGAAAGCAAAAGCTATTTTGGTTGATCATACAACGGCATCAGCAAGTGTTGCCCGTGAACTAGCGCAAAAAGCGGCGGCTATTGATTTAGCTTTTCTCGATGCTCCTGTTTCAGGCGGCGAAGCCGGTGCCGTTAATGGCCAGTTAACCATTATGGTGGGCGGTGAAAAAAATATATACGCCCTTGCTGAAAGCGCAATGCAACCCTATGCAAAATTTAGCAAATTACTTGGCCCGGCCGGTAGTGGACAATTAGCTAAAATGATGAACCAAATTTGTATTGCCGGTGTTGTTCAAGGCTTAGCTGAAGCTTTACATTTTGGTAAAAACGCAGGATTAGATTGCGAGCAAGTCGTTGAAGTTATTAGTCAAGGTGCAGCAGGCTCTTGGCAAATGGATAATCGCCATAAAACCATGATAAAAGGCGAATATGATTTTGGTTTCGCTGTCGACTGGATGAGAAAAGATCTTGATATTGCATTGAGCGAAGCCAAAAACAACGGCTCTACACTGCCATTAACCGCACTCGTTGATCAATTCTATGCTGATGTACAAAAAAATGGCGGCAGTCGTTGGGACACTTCAAGTTTACTGACACGCCTATAGCAAAAAGCCACGTCGCTATAGACTTAGCAACCAGCAACCAGCAACCATGGAATAATAATTCTAGTGCGTGAATCTTGTTAATCTCACGCATTTACCTTATGCTGTTTTTAACATTGATCCGACCAGTTAACGATAATGACAAATAAAATTTACACGTTTGGTGCGACTAATTATAAAAATGAAACCATTGATTTTACTAAATATAAAGGTAAAACATTACTGATCGTCAATACGGCAAGTGCTTGTGGATTTACACCACAATATGCTGGGTTAGAAACTTTATACCAAGAATATAAAGACAAAAACTTTGAAATATTAGCTTTCCCTTGTAACCAATTTGGTAAACAGGAAAAAGCTGAAAATAGTGAGATTAAAAAGTTTTGTGATCTGAACTTTAATATTTCATTCGAGCTGTTTAGTAAAATTGAAGTTAATGGCAACAACGCACACCCGCTATACCAACATTTAAAAACTCAGGCGCCTGGCATTTTAGGCAGTAAAAGTATTAAATGGAATTTCACCAAGTTCTTGGTTAATAATCAAGGTGAGGTAATAAAGCGTTATAGTCCAACAACTAAACCGGCCGACATTGCCAATGATATCGCCGCAATACTTTAATCACCTTTGCATCTTCAGTGTTCAAACAAAACGGCAATTAATATACAATTGAGTAACACACCATTGATAAACGGTTTTGTTACTCACCGTAGTGAGTAATGCTAAGCAGACAAAACCACACTTTTTACTTTAAAGCTCATCACAATATGTTTCAGGTTTAGATTACTTGATTCCCAACAAGTAATTTTAATTCCTAATATGTATAAAGACTGGCGCCCCATACTCTAAACTTAGAGTAGTGACAAAGTATATTTAGTATTGTCACCATACTTCCCTAAGTTGTTTACATTCATTTAGGGTAATTACATTGGTGGAGAGCTTGTATGAGTGTTATTTGGAAAAACCATGCAGATCGCTTAATTGAACTAATTAACAGCAATAATGAAACCCATGCTCATTTATACCTAGAGCAGTTAATGCTTTTTCCTGTTGATATTCAAGATAAAATCATTAGTGATGTTAGCCGTTTAAAACATTGTAACTCCGACGAAGTCGCCGGAATTATTAATCGATATATGATGTTTGAAATAAAATAAATATCTAGCTTGTGCTAACACTTTTTAACGCTAGCGAATGTCATTAAGTGTTAGCTATACTTTGTAAAGTTAATTCCCTAGACTAGCTAACCAACTGTTGCTCACGTAGTTGTTTAATTTCATCGCGTACTGAAGCCGCTAGCTCAAATTCTAAATTTTGGGCATGATTAAACATCATGTTTTCTAATTCTTGTACCTTAGTATCAATCTCTTTCGTGGTTAGCAAATCATATTTACCTTCCGGCTCTGCCGCTTTTAATGCCGCTGCAGCCCGTGTTTTACCACCATCAAGATCCATCACATCAGCAATAATACGTTTAACGCCGCGTGGCGTAATATTATTATCAAGATTATATTGATGTTGTTTCTCACGACGACGGTCAGTTTCGTCAATCGCTTTACGCATTGAGCCGGTAATGCGTCCTGCATACAAAATTGCTCGTCCGTTTATATTACGCGCTGCTCGTCCTATGGTTTGAATAAGCGAGCGTTCTGAGCGTAAAAAACCTTCTTTATCGGCGTCCAGAATAGCAACTAAAGACACTTCTGGCATATCTAAACCTTCACGTAATAAGTTAATGCCAACCAGCACATCAAACTTGCCTAAACGAAAGTCACGAATAATTTCGACTCGTTCTACCGTATCAACGTCCGAATGTAAGTAGCGCGTTTTTACTTGGTGTTCATCTAAGTAATCGGTTAAATCTTCCGCCATTCGTTTGGTTAATGTCGTCGCTAATACGCGTTCATTAATTTTTACCCGTTTGCGAATTTCAGACAATAAATCATCAACTTGGGTTTCAACCGGACGAACTTCAATTTGCGGATCAAGTAAACCTGTAGGGCGAACAACCTGTTCAGCAATTTCACCCGCTGACTTTTCAATTTCATAATGGCTTGGCGTCGCAGATACATATATGGTTTGTGGCGATAAGGCTTCAAACTCTTCAAACTTCATCGGACGGTTATCAAGTGCAGAAGGTAATCTAAACCCGTACTCGACTAAGTTTTCTTTACGTGAACGGTCACCTTTGTACATAGCGCCAATTTGCGGCACAGTAACATGCGATTCATCAATAATTAACAAACCATCACTGGGTAAATAATCAAATAAGGTTGGTGGCGCTTCTCCAGCGCCTCGGCCTGATAAATAGCGAGAATAGTTTTCTATGCCTGAGCAATAGCCAAGTTCGGTCATCATTTCAATATCAAACTGTGTACGTTGGACTATTCGCTGTTCTTCTACTAATTTATTGTTTTCTTTTAATTGCGCGGATCTATCTTTTAATTCAATTTTTATATTTTCAACCGCAGCAAGGATTTTTTCTCTCGGTGTTGCATAGTGAGTTTTCGGGTAAACCGTGACTCGCGCGAGTGTACGCTCGACTTCACCCGTTAATGGGTCAAAAACACTAATCCGTTCAATTTCTTCATCGAATAGCTCAACACGTAAAGCCATACGATCAGATTCTGCTGGAAATATATCAATCACATCACCACGCACGCGGTAAGTCGCTCGCTGAAATGCCACGTCATTACGCGAATATTGTAGTTCAGCTAATCGTCTTAAAATGTCGCGTTGGTTAATAATGTCACCAACACTGATGTGCAACATCATTTTTAAATATGAATCCGGATCACCTAAACCGTAAATAGCAGAAACCGACGCGACAATAATAACGTCTCTGCGCTCTAATAATGACTTAGTAGCCGATAAACGCATTTGCTCTATGTGCTCGTTTACCGAGGCGTCTTTTTCAATAAAGGTATCCGTTGTTGGTACATAAGCTTCTGGCTGATAGTAGTCATAATATGAAACAAAGTATTCTACGGCGTTATTTGGAAAGAACTCTTTCATCTCACCATAAAGCTGCGCAGCCAAGGTTTTATTAGGTGCTAGCATCATAGTTGGGCGATTGAGCTTTTCAATAACATTGGCAATGGTATAAGTTTTACCTGAGCCGGTTACGCCTAATAATGTTTGATGCGCTAGTCCTGATTCAATACCGTCAAGCAATTGAGCAATTGCCGTAGGTTGATCACCACTGGGGATATAATCAGAATGTATTTTTAATGCTCTCATCAAACAACAACCTCTTCCGGTAGACGGTCTTTTTTACACTGTTTATCAAACAAGTTATATGAAATCATTGCCATTACAACATTGCCAAGTAAAGCGCCGATAAAAAATCCCTCTAAGCCAAACCATAAACTACCGACATAAGCCAAAGGTACATAGCAAACAAATAAACGAATAATGCTGAGCGTAAGCGCCACCATAGGTTTATGTAGGGCATTAAATGATGAGTTTGTTAAAATAATCACCCCTTGAAAACCATAGCCTAAAGGTAAAATCCAAATAAAAAGTTTAATAATATCAGCTACCGCCTGCTCTTTAGAAAATACTTGCGCAATAAACGGCGCAGCTAACACTAAGATAAGATAAATAAACACCTGCCAAACTAAAACAAATTTAATTGATGTTTTATAGCCTTCTTCAACACGCTTTATATTACCGGCACCTAAGTTTTGGCTAATAAAAGGTGGTAAGGTCATAGACAGCGCCAGTACCACTAAGCAAGCTATCGATTCAATTCTCGAACCCACACCAAATGCAGCAACCGCTGATGCGCCATAATTTGCCACGATTGCGGTAAGTACGGCAGCAGCCACTGGGGTTAACATATTGGCGCCAGCCGCCGGCAAACCTATGTGCAAAATTCCACGTGCTGAGCTAATAAAGTCTTTAATGGTCATTAAGCGCGTATGAATCAAGCCTCTTTTTAGCGCTAAAATATATAACACATAGCCTGAGCCAAATATCCACGATACTGAAGTAGCAATAGCAGCACCTTGAATTCCCATCGCAGGTACCGGGCCAAAACCAAAAATCAAAATAGGGTCTAATACCGCGTTTATCAACCCTGCACTGCCCATAATTAAACTCGGTGTTTTGGTATCTCCTGAGGCACGTAAAACTGCATTACCTATCATAGGACCAATTAAACAAATACAACCTAAAAACCAAATATCCATATATTGATGAATTAAGGGTAACAACGCTTCACTTGCGCCCAAAAGTAAAAAGGTTTCATCAATATACAAATAGCCTACAACTGCCAGAAGCCCAACAATTATCGCCGTTAAATATAAAGAACTGGTCGCTAAATTTTTTGCTGATTCTTTATCACCTTTTCCCAGTGCTTTGGCAATAACAGCCGAAGTTCCTATGCCTAACCCAATAGTTAAACTAATAACCGTAAAGGTAATAGGAAAAGTAAAGCTTATGGCAGCTAAAGGCTCTGTGCCTAATAAACCAACAAAAAAAGTATCAACAAGATTAAAGGTCATCAATAAAATCATGCCGTAGATCATCGGAATGGTCATTAACTTCAACGTTGGAGCAACTGGATCTTTGAGTAGATTAATTTGGCGGTTTCTTTTAATTTCGGTCATTAATAGTTTCAAAATAGCTGATAAAGCGAATGCTTTAACCATTGTAAAAGATAGTGCTAGGACTCGCTACGTAAATATTTTATTTCGAAGCAGAATAATGTCATTCTCAGAAATTATGCTTGGTTAACAAATAATTTAATTCGCTGGTTGTTCAAAGAAATACACAACAAACGTGACAAATATCACTCTTGCACAAAAAACACACGAGTATGGTCATAAACACGACAATACGCTACTAACAAGCTGTTATTAAAGAAAATTTGAAACATGCACAATAAAAGTCCACCTTGCTGTAAGCCGCATTCTACTGTTCATATTACGTAAACTTACACTTTAACTCACATAGTTATCCACAGAATAAGTGGATAACTATGGTTTATATCCCCCTCAAAATAACACTGAGTATTTATTCAGCAAAATATGAGTGATTTTCCCCAACACTGCCTGCAATTTAAGCAAACAGTCAATAAAATGATTTTTTTCTAAGTTTTGTGTTGACAGTCTGACAAGCTGCCTTTAATATTCCGCCCCGTTAGCCAATAGCGGCTTTCAAAACAATTCCTCAATAGCTCAGTTGGTAGAGCAACGGACTGTTAATCCGTTTGTCCCTGGTTCAAGTCCAGGTTGAGGAGCCAAATTTATATATTGGTTTCAATGTTGCTTGGTAAAGCAACGGACTGTGCTGTTATTATGTCAGCGTTTGTCCCTGGTTCAAGTCCAGGTTGAGGAGCCAAATTTATATATTGGTTTCAATGTTGCTTGGTAAAGCAACGGACTGTGCTGTTATTATGTCAGCGTTTGTCCCTGGTTCAAGTCCAGGTTGAGAAGCCAAATTAAAAAGTAATGGCTAGTAATTTAATTACCAGCGGTTATATTAGAAAGAATAATTCCTCAATAGCTCAGTTGGTAGAGCAACGGACTGTTAATCCGTTTGTCCCTGGTTCAAGTCCAGGTTGAGGAGCCACATTAAGAGCTTTGCTCTCTTCCTTGATAAAGGAAGTAAAATTTTTATTCCTCAATAGCTCAGTTGGTAGAGCAACGGACTGTTAATCCGTTTGTCCCTGGTTCAAGTCCAGGTTGAGGAGCCACATTGAAGAAACCTGCTTTTTAGCAGGTTTTTTTTCATCTAGAATTTAGTGAAACCAACCCAATTGCTAAACGTATCAACCGCTCAGTTGCTAAACGTATCAACCGCTCAGTTGCTAGGGCAACGGACTGTACTCTTATCAAAACAAGCGTTTGTTTAGCTACCTGCCCTCTGTAAATTCAGTGTATCCCTATTTTTATTAACTGTTTTTCCGGTTCAGGCATAAAAAAAGCAGCAATTACATCATTGCTGCTTTGATAATTAACACTAAAAGCTTAATAAGCTCTAGATTGACCGTGCTATTGCGGTATTGACAAAATTAGCGTTTAAACTCTGAAGTTTTGCTCCACTGTGGCCACACATTTTCATTTGATAATTCATAACCAATTTCAAAGAAAGCTTGCATATCTTCGACAGCTCCAGAAAGGTCCCACTGTTCATTATATTCATCACATGCATTGTGATAACACTTAGCTAAAATAGGATCTAAAAGCGCTCGTAATGCTTTTGTTGCTTCATCAACTGGCTCTTTACCACTTTTAGCGTAAAGTGCTGGAACACCTATATTAGCGAAAGCAAAATGGTCAGAACGATAGTAAATACCGGCTGCTGGACGAGGGTCACCTGAAATAACGCGACCTTGTTTTTTAGCAGCTACTGTTAAGTAATCATCAAGCTGTGATTGACCTAAACCGTAAACGGAAACATCTTTACTACGACCATTAACATTTAATGCATCCATATTAATGTTGGCCACCGTTTTAGCCGCAGGGATCACTGGATTTGCCGCATAAAACTTAGAGCCGAGTAAACCTTGCTCTTCAGCTGTTACCGCCATAATAGTGATTGAGCGAGCAGGTGCCACCGGTAGCTTTGAGAACGCTTCAGCAACTTCAATAAGGGCAGCTGTACCTGAAGCATTATCAACAGCACCATTATAAATTTGGTCGCCATCTTTGCTGCTATCTTTACCTAAATGATCCCAATGGGCAGTATAAAGAATATGTTCGTCAGGTTTAGTACTGCCCGGTAAAGTGGCAATAAAGTTATATGATGTTGACTTTTTGACGGTATTTTTTACTGCTACCGAAGCTGTTAAATCCCCCATATCAAGATGATAACTACCTTTTGCAGCTTGTGCTTTTGCCGTTTCAAAGTTTAAGCCTGCTTTTGCAAAAAGCTCTTTTGCAACTTCATTATTAACCCAACCTTCGACGGCAACACGTCCTTTATTAAGATCTTCACGAACAAAACCAAATTGTGGACCTGTCCATGAATGTTCTACTACTGACCAACCATATGATGCCGGTGCAGTTTCATGGACAATGATCGCCCCTTCAGCACCTTGACGGCTCGCTTCTTCATATTTATATGTCCAGCGTCCGTAATAAGTCATGGCATTGCCATTAAATAATGCCGGATCTTTGGTAGCAAAACCTGGGTCGTTCACTAAAATAACAACCGTTTTTCCTTTAACGTCAAGTCCTTCGTAATCATTCCATTGATACTCAGGCGCATTAACACCGTAGCCCACAAAGACTAATTCAGAATCTTTAAGTTGCTCGAAATCACTAATGCGACTAGAGCCCATAACCATATCATGGCCATATTGATAATCTTTACCACCTATAGATAAGGTCATTTCTGGTGACGCTTCAATAGAGACCATAGGTACAGCTTGTAAAAAGCTTTCGCCATTACCTGGCTTGAAACCTATCGCAGTTAACTGTTTAGTCAAATAATCAAGCGTAAGTTCTTCACCTTTGCTCGACGGTGCACGACCTTCAAATTCATCAGAGGCCAGCACTTTAATATGCTCGATGAGTTGTTCTTTATTAATGCTGTTGTAACTCGCTGTTACATCTGCAGCACTGTTACTTTTAACAACATTTTCAGACCCACAGCCAAATAAAACAGCAGAGGTAAGTAAGGTAAAAGCTAAGGTTTTTTTCATATTTTTATTCTTAAGTTACGAGTGATGCAACGATTATAAACAAATACAGGGGAAATTAGGTAGGTCTAAGCAATAAATTTATATTGGCAAAAAATCACAGATAAGCCACAGATAAATCACTCCATATTTTTAAGTAATTTATTCTATTGGCTTGCCAATACTAATGAAGTGCTTATTAGACAAATATGCTGAGGTTGCGAGCTTACTTTTTGATATAAATCATATTTGCCTACATTGAATGTTGTTACTATGCTAACGTTTTTAATCAATGAGTTACTTGTTATGCCACTATCTCGTAAAAGAAGCGTTCAGCACAAAGTTCATATCCCATCTTCAGCACGTGAAAACCAATATTTACTTGCTAAGTTCACTATTACAGATAAATTAATCGAGAATGTTGCCGGTGCTATTGATCATACGAGTGAACAACCATTTTTAGCCTTTTATAAAAAGCTCTCTGCACTATTTTTTAAAATTAATGACCAGCTTGATATTGAAAGTGGCCAGTTTGTTGCCAACGACAAGTTTACCCGTATTCGCTTTAGCCCTGAAAAATTAACCGCCCAAACGGCACAACAAATTTTATTTCTTTATAACTCTCACTACCATTACAGTCAAAATGCTTATTTTGATGCCACAAAAATGGCCAATAAAATACATTTGGTGTTTTTGTCTAACGGTGATGATGTCAGACATAACTCAGCAATATTCCACCAAAAAGTTGTACAAGCCATTACTCAGTTTACTGAACAAACAGGGCTCGATACTCAAGATGTTCGTATCAGCGATCATCAGCATTTAACTTACGATTTATTTGCCAAAGATAAAGGTGTACAAGGTAATCAAGTGCATAAACTTCGTAGTATCTCTAATCGCTACGCTGCTGATGGTATTGCTTTACCAAAAAATACTGATGAATTAACTTACGCGATTATTGATCTACCGATTAACCGTCGCTTGCGTAATATTGTGCCATTAGATCATAGTGAGGGTGAAAATTACAGCCCGCTATATAGTTTTATTTCTGACGCTTTTGTCGATGCAGCTGAAAAACATAACCTTCATAATGGCGCTGTTATCGCTAATGGTTTAGTACCTATTGTGCGCCGCAGTGATGATGAAATGGCTGTAGCTAAAGGTGAGCTCTACATGTTGGGATACAATCCTAAAAATAACAATGGTGGCTATGTTTGCAAATGGGTAGCCGATCAACTTGTTGATAGCATGCAGCTTATTTTTGTTGCTAGTGAGCAAGATAAAACCAGTCACGGTTATGGTAAATTTTTAATGCAAATTGAGTCTGCTTTACATGCCATTGCTCAAAAGCTGAAATATATTAACGACAAAGAAGAGTTAACCGTTCGTTTCCACCAACACATTGGTTTTTATCAAGAATAAAGTTGAAACATTTGTATCTATGTGATTAAAAAATAAAAAACGCGCTAATAGCGCGTTTTTTATGCTGTTATCGAATTGCCCAGAATTTAATTTCTTGACCAGTTAGAAATGCTTCTGCGTTCTGCCCTTGCATTAACGCTAATGTTGCTAAAATTCCGGCCTGAATACATTGCGGTGCAACAACGGTGATTGAGCGCGGTGCTTGTTCCACAGGCCAACCAGTTTTCGCATTTAAAATATGACTATAGCGCACAGTAGCTTTTAATAGAAAACGCTTAGCATCGCCACTGGTTGCTAGTGCACCTTTAAGTAAGCTTACTACCATGGGCTTACGATCAACAAACCCTGGATGTTCAATGCCTACTTGCCATGGCACATTCTCTTGACGAGGTTTATTCGCCGCTAAATCACCGCCCAAATTGATCAGTACCGGTAACGAAGTTGATTGACTAGCGATAAGCAACGCTCGATCAACGGCATATTCTTTACCAATACCTCCAAAGTCTAGCTCCATATTTTTCGGTAAAATAATTTGCTGTTGATCAAACTGTACTTTTGGCCAACCAATGTTTTTAAGCGCTTTCTGCACACTTGCTGTGTTAGGAATATTATCGCTACCGTCAAACTGCCAAACTTTGCGAAGTACCCCAGAAGTGATATCAAAGACCCCTTCGCTCAGCTGATAACAAGTATCGGCAAAATTGAGTAAAGCGTAGGTTTCTTGATCAATTGCTAGCGATTGTCCGCTACTATGATTAATAGCCGAACAAACACTACTTGCTTTATAGCGTGAATATTTATCTTCAATACGCCAAACTTCATCAGCAACAAGTTGGCCTAAAGTTTGTGCTAGCTTTATATCACTACCTGCAACAATTACTTCACAAGGGCTGGCCATGGCATCAAAACGAACGTTATGACCATCTTCCGTTGCTAGTACTTTAACTTGTCTGTTTATCGTTTTCGGCAAATCACGTCCTATTGCATCTATTAAGCATAATGTCTATACCAATCCAGCTAAGCCTTAAAAATCGCCCTTTCGGCGCTCATATAACGCTAAGTACTCACTTATTTAGATGAAATGGTCTTATAAGTGCGTCCTTGCACAAAGTACTTTAAAATGGAGATTAAAATGAATAGCTTACTTGCGCAATAATAGCGTCAACACTTTCATATAAATCAGCACTTTCAAGCACTTCAGGTACTTGATAACCTGAGTTTTTAGGGTTTTGACGATAATACTCCAACCTAAACGATAAATCATTACCGTCGCTCATCTTCATACCATATTTCAAACCAATCGTGTACGCGCTCATTTCACCAATACGATAATCGGCGCTCGCAAACATAGGCATAGGGCTTGATTGGGTTAAAAAAGGCTGATAAAAATCAGCGGCACTTTGTTGATAGAAACGTAAATGTGGCTCAAGGTAACTGGTACTCGTTAACGGTACTCGCAGTCTTGAGTCAATGGTATGAGAGTCTAACTTCCAGTCATCCCACATATAGCGATAAGAAACATCAACTACATTTTGCTCAAAGTGGTATTTGGTTTGGGCAAATAAACTTTGCTTAACCCGGCTATCTGGTCGACTTTCATAAAGGTAATCTTGTGCATAACCATTACTGTCGAGCACACTCAATACTTTAAAAGGGTCACTTAAATAACCATCAACCGTTGAATAAGAATAATTAAACTGCATTAACATTCTACGGTTTATCACTTGAGTAAAACCTAGCATAATATCAGTCGTGGTTTTGTCATCGCTATCGGTGCGGCGCGTAGCATCAAACAGCTCTTTACTCGCACTTTCACCACTACCGTAAGCCGATGGCATGCTAGTAAAGGCAACAGGAATCCCACCTTCAGGCTCAAAAGTGTCTTGGAAATAACTCAAGCCCAATGAAAATGTTGAATTTTTATTATTAAAGTCATAGGCCAGGTTGCCATTAATGCCTAGTGATAAATAGTCATATTCTTTGGAAATATGTCCCCCCGCACTGCCAGTATAATTCTCAGCTAACGGTTGAGTCCATTGCGCATTAAATTGCACACGAGTATCTCTAAAGGTGTCATCGAGTGGCGTGGTGTTTTTGTCTGTTTGATAACTGCCTTTACCAGAAGGACGCGTAAAGGTTTGCACATTAGGTTGCGCGGTAGCACCATTCGCTGAAGCACCGGTTAATGAATCAATAGTCAACTTCAGGTTAAGTACTTCATCATTCTCGAAGGTTTTTTTCGCATTGATAATAGCTTCTGCGACTGATACCCGATCGCTTTCACTGTAATACAAAAACGCCGTATCAAAATCCCAAGATGATTCTTCAGTTACTTGCTGTGGCTCTTGTGCATAACCAACAGCGGATACAGAACCGAGCAATGTTGTCGTGGCAAGTGTTAATGCCGCCTTAATATTTACCGGACTCTTTTTCTGAGTTAATTGCATCCGCACCCTCCGCCACCAAAGCTTTTACCGCCGCTTGACGCTTCTTTACTAAAATAAATATGATCATCAAGCGCGGCATCTAAAGGAGATGATGTTAATGCCATTTCATCTTTTGCCAATAAATCACGCTCCCAAGGTTGTACACCTAATGAAGAGCAACCGCTTACCAGTGATATTGCTAAAAATATTACCGAGTAGCAAAGTCGACTAACACGATAAGGCTTTAAATATGATCGGCTCATAACCATTTCCTTACTATTGATTTAATAAAGCAGTAATTTCTGCTTCATAACTTTTAATTCTATTGGTGAAAAAGCCACTGTGGCTTTGTCGTATCTTGCCTTCTCGGTCTATCAACATACTGCTTGGCATACCCTTAATATTAAAATGTCGAGCAATGTGGCCCTTAGGGTCGTAAATCACCGGAAAACTTACGTTGTTACGGGTTAAAAACGCTTTTGCTAGTGCTAGCTCAGCATCAAGGTTAACGCTGACAACCGCAAAACCTTGCAGATGATGTAGATGTTGCATTTTATTCATCCAAGGAAATGACTTGCGACATGGCACGCACCATGAAGCCCAAAAATCGAGATAAACCACTTCACCTTTGTGCTGCGCCAGTATCGCTTGCAAAGCAACTTGTGATTGCGCTAAACCTTCATTTTCTGCACTGTGAGCCTGTATACTAAGGCCTAAGAGCAAACTGACAGTTAGACTTATTAAGTCTTGACGAACTTTGCTATAACACTTGAGCTTTCTACTACTGAGCTGTTTCGTCATTATTATTTATATCTAGAGACATTCGGCTATTCAATATAGTTTTTATTTCTTAAGCCAAGCTTAAGACAGTTTAAGAAAAGAAATCTTTTCTTACGCTATAACATTCATTAGGATAAAATAGCTAAAAGTTTTCTACCCTCCATCAAATCACTAACATTTAGGTAAAATACTCTTGATAGATATCACCTTGCTCAGCCTATTTATTCCAACATTTTTTATTGTCAGTTTAACGCCTGGCATGTGTATGACACTCGCGATGAGCTTGGGGATCACTATTGGGGTAAGAAGAACATTTTGGATGATGTATGGTGAACTACTAGGTGTTGCTACCGTTGCTGTTACTTCGGTATTAGGTGTTGCTACAATAATGACTAAATTCCCCCAACTATTTCAAGCATTTAAAATGCTAGGAGCATTATACTTAGTCTATGTGGGGCTCAATATGTGGCGAGCCAAAGGTAAGCTTTCGACAAGTTCTGATCAAGAGCCAAAAACCATTAAAAAGCGTAGTTTATTCCAGCAAGGTTTTTTTACTGCAATTGCTAACCCGAAAGGTTGGGCATTTATGATCTCACTATTACCGCCATTTATTAGTCAAACATTACCCTTAGCACCACAGTTAGGCATTTTGGTTGCGGTAATATTAACCTCTGAATTTATCTGTATGACGATCTATGCCACGGGTGGAAAAACTATTGGTAAGGTTTTAACACAGCGTAATAATGTGCAACTGCTCAATAAAATATCCGGCAGTTTAATGATTTTAGTGGCAATTTGGTTGGCGAGCAGTTGAGCATTGCGCTAATTAATGGCTTCAACATTGGCATGTCGCTATGACTCAATAGCCCCATTTTAGGTGGGCCCCCCCAAAATTTAACTTAACTTAACTTAACTTAACTTAACTTAACTACGATAACTGACGATAGTTAGCATTTTCGTCTGTGTTTGGTTATCAGCCATAGTAAAGGTCAACCACACTTGCCAAGTCATTTGCGCTGCGGAGCAACTCCCAACTAATAGCTCACCACGAAATATTTGCTGGTTATGCTTATTGGCTAATAACGCCTTCTTTTGTGCTTGCGCTTTTAAACTCGACATTTTATCTACAGCCAGCTTATCTGTAGCAACCTTAGGCTCTAAAAATACAGGAATTTTACCCATAAACATGTCGACACCCTCCATATAGCCACTCACCGCTTTAATACGATTAGCGCCAGTGTAGTTAACTGACATATTAAATGCTTGCTCCGCTGTTATTCTGTTAACATCAAATAACACTTCCACACGACCACCAGCCAGTTCAAAGTGACATTGACTTTGCTGTTCAATGCATTGCATAACGCGAGGTTGCTTAGCATTCAACTGATGGCTTTCGCTTTGACTTTGATCATTACAAGCACTGAGCATAGTTATTAGCAGTAGCACTGAAAAATTTCCAAGTGTTTTTTTACGGTTTGTCATCAGAAGAGACCACAGATAAGGAATTAATTGCCATGATACCTAAAACACAGTGATATTTATCACTTTTTTAAGCCTTGTTTTTGATTTGAAACAAACCTACTTTAATTTGCATTCGTTATAATTCATCTCGTATCCGATTTTTCATATTCAACCGCGCTTAAAGTGACCATAGGCAATAAAATGACAACATGTATTAAGGTAAAAGAACCTAACATCAAATACGTAGACTGTGATAATTGCTCAATGCAACCTATTTGCGTACCGTTGAAAGCAGGAAAAACAGAAGTATCGATCATGGACAGTTACTTGTCTAGGCGCAATATCGTCAATAGCTCAACACCACTATTCCACGAAAAAGAAAGCGCCAATGCAATCTATGCCGTTTGCGCAGGTAGTTTTAAACTCACGGAAATAACCCCAGAAAATAAAGAAAAGGTCATTGGTTTTCGCTTTCCTGGAGAATTAATCGGTGAAGATGCTATCCATACGCAGCACTACAACTACAATGCGGTAGCAGTTGGTACGACTAGCGTTTGTAAAATTGATTTAAAAGAGCTCAATGAATGCGGAAAACTGATGCCAGAGCTACAATTGAACTTAATTTCTTTATTGAGTAAACAAAATTCCATGCTACGTGAGGAATTTACATCTGTCGTAGCAAAACATACTGCCGAAAGTTTATTAGCCGCGTTTATTCTCAATATGCTAAAACGTAATGCACAGTACCAAGAAAGTGAAACCAAATTGCATTTACCCGTTGGCCGCGATGTTATTGCCAATCATCTGGGCTTTCGTCGGGAAACTCTCAGTCGCATATTTTCTAAATTCCAGCATAAAGGTTTACTGACAATTCATGCGAAAGACATGGAAATCTTAGACTTAGATGGATTGAAAAATATCGCGTATGATTAATTTTGTCGCACTTTTCACAGTGCGACACTTGCATATACAATATTTTATGACTCTTCCCTGCCGTCACTAAATGTGTGAATTTCAATCACAAGTTAAATCGCTGTTTTAACTAAATTAGCCTACTTTTAATAGTAACCGTCCACTGATGTAGTAATAATTTCCATCTTACTAATCACTTATCTAACAAGATTAAAGCACCAGCAATTTTTTTGTTGATTTAAATCAAGCTTTACGGTTGATTTATGTCATGGGCGAAAGGTAAAATTACATCGAATTTGAAACAACTCACTACAGATTGTGACAATTATCACGGCTTCTCAGCATTTTTCATAAAAAAGCCTATTTTTTTATAGAAAATGCAAAATTTAACCTAGTAACGGAACAATAAAAATGACAACAACGCTTGATCATCCGTCCTATAACTTCAAAGTGGTGCGTCAATTCACCGTAATGACAGTTATTTGGGGGATCGTTGGTACTCTAGTAGGTGTTCTTATTGCAGCACAATTAATTTGGCCTGCATTAAACTTTGAAACACCTTGGTTAACCTATTCTCGTCTTCGTCCACTGCATACCAATGCGGTAATTTTTGCTTTTGGTACCAGTGCACTGTTTGCTACTTCATATTATGTGGTACAACGTACATGTAAAACTGTCCTCTTCGGTGGAAAATTAGCAGCTTTTACATTTTGGGGCTGGCAAGCCATTATCGTTCTTGCCGTGATAACTTTGCCACTTGGTTACACATCAAGTAAAGAATACGCAGAGCTAGAATGGCCGATTGATATTTTAATCGCCGTTGTCTGGGTCAGTTACGCTATTGTATTTTTTGGTACTTTAGTGAAACGTAAAACCTCGCACATCTATGTTGCAAATTGGTTCTTCGGTGGTTTCATACTTACCGTGGCGGTATTGCATATAGGTAATAGCATGGCGATCCCTGTCTCAATGTTTAAATCCTATTCCATCTACTCCGGCGCGATCGATGCCATGATGCAGTGGTGGTATGGCCATAATGCCGTAGGCTTCCTATTAACCGCTGGTTTCCTAGGTATGATGTATTATTTCGTACCAAAACAAGCTGAACGTCCGGTTTACTCTTACCGTTTATCAATTGTTCACTTTTGGGCACTAGTTTCTCTATATATTTGGGCTGGTCCTCATCACTTACACTACACAGCTTTACCTGATTGGGCTCAATCAGTAGGTATGGTTATGTCTATCGTATTATTCTTACCATCTTGGGGTGGTATGATTAACGGTATTATGACGTTATCAGGTGCATGGCATAAACTTCGCCACGATCCAATTCTTCGTTTCTTGATTGTGTCATTATCGTTCTACGGTATGTCTACATTTGAAGGCCCGATGATGGCAATTAAATCAGTGAATGCACTTTCTCATTACACTGACTGGACTGTTGGTCACGTTCACTCAGGTGCACTAGGTTGGGTTGCAATGGTGTCAATTGGTGCTATGTACCATTTAATTCCAGTACTATTTAATCAAGGTCGTATGTACAGCATTCGTTTAATCAACATTCATTTCTGGATGCACACAGCCGGTATCGTTTTATATATTGTTGCTATGTGGATTTCAGGTGTAATGCAAGGGTTAATGTGGCGTGCGGTTAATACTGACGGTACCTTAACTTACAGCTTTGTTGAAAGTTTAACAGCGTCATACCCATTCTACTTCATCCGTTTTATTGGTGGTGTATTAGTGGTTGCAGGCTTTATTTTAATGGCTTACAACATGTTTAAAACTATGGGTGCTAAAGACGGAAGTCTTAAACCTGTAGAAATAGCTTAAGGAGCCAGACCATGATCAACAAACACGAAAAAGTTGAAAAAAGCGTTGGCTTATTCTTTATCTTTACTATTTTTGCTATCAGCATCGGTGGTTTAGTTGAAATTACGCCATTGTTCTTCCAAAAAGCAACCACCACACCGGTTGATAACTTGCGCCCTTATACCGCTTTAGAAATGGAAGGTCGTGATATCTATATCCGCGAAGGTTGTAATGTATGTCATAGCCAAATGATCCGTCCTTTTCGTGCGGAAACAGAGCGCTATGGTCATTACTCAGTTGCTGGTGAAGGCGTATGGGAACATCCACATTTATGGGGTTCAAAACGTACAGGGCCAGATTTAGCCCGTGTTGGCGGTCGTTATAGTGACGATTGGCACCGTGCGCATTTACTTGACCCTCGTTCTGTTGTACCTGAGTCAAATATGCCTTCGTTTAAATGGTTAGCTGAAAATACCCTTGATGGTGAATTAACAGCGAAAAAGTTATCAACATTTAACTTCTTAACACGTAATCGTAGTCATAAAGACGAGCAAGGTAATGCTATTCCTCTTTACTCTGAAACTGAAATTGCTGGTGCAGAAAAAGCAGTTAAGGGTAAAACAGAAATGGATGCATTAATTGCATATCTTCAGTCTCTTGGTCATGCGTTGAAATAATGATGATGGACTATGGCACGCTTAGAGGGCTAATTGCCCTATTAATATTGGCATTATTTATTGTCATTGTGGTTTGGTCATATTCAAAAAAACGCAAATCTGCGTTTGATGAAGCGGCAAATTCAATTTTTGAAGAACCAACAAAAACTGAATTAAAACATTCTGACAAAAATAACAAACAGGAGACTAATAATAATGTCTAGCTTCTGGAGTATTTGGATTACCGTTCTTACCTTAGGCACACTAGTAGGTTGTTACCTACTGTTGCGTTGGTGTTTAAAGAACTTTGCAGGCGTTGAAGAAGGTGCGTCTATGGGACATACCTTCGACGGCATTGAAGAATTAAATAATCCACTACCAAAATGGTGGAGTACGTTCTTCTTATTAACAATCATTTGGGGTTTTGGTTACTTATTGCTTTACCCTGGTTTAGGTAACTTTGAAGGCTTATTAGGCTGGAAGAGTTCAAACCAAGGTATATTGAACTTATCTGAGTCAAAAGCGAGTGTTGCAAAAGCAAAAGAAGCTGGCATGTTAGTTCAGTATGACCGTGAAGTAGCGGCAGCTGACGCAAAATATGGTCCAATCTTTGAAGCTTATGCTGCACAAAGTATTGAAACCTTAGCTGGCAATGAAGAAGCATTAAAAGTAGGCCAACGTCTATTTTTACAAAACTGTTCACAGTGTCATGGCTCTGATGCTCGCGGTACAACAGGCTTCCCTGACCTAACCGATAAAGATTGGTTATACGGCGGTTCACCTGAAATGATCAAAGCCACTATTATGCACGGTCGTAAGGCTAATGGCATGATGGCTTGGAGTGCGGCATTAGGTGGCGAACAAGGTGTTAAAGAAGTTGCTGCTTTTGTACTTAGCTTAAGTGGTCGTGAAGTTGATACGACAGCTGCTGAAGCAGGTAAAGTTAAATTTGCTATGTGTGCTGCTTGTCATGGCGCAGAAGGTAAAGGTAGTGCTGAAATGGGCATTCCATTAGGTGCTCCAAACTTAACTGATAACGTTTGGTTATACGGCGGTTCACCGCGAGCAGTTGAGACGTCAATTGCTAACGGTCGTGCTGGTGTAATGCCTGCTTGGGATAAAATCCTAGGTGAACAAAAAGTTCACGTGATCAGTGCCTATGTTTACAGCTTGTCACAAAATTAACAACAACTAAAATTAACGGGTTTATCTGCCCTTAAAAACAAAACCTTAGTGTTTAATTACACTAAGGTTTTTTATTATTTAAATGAAAATTAAAGTTCATAAAATTAACACTTTTTTGATAGTTCCCGTATAAGAAAAGTCGTATAATGTCTGCACTATCAGCAAAGAAGAAAATTTCATGAAAACATCTTGGTATCAAGAGCCTTGGGCATGGCTTGTATTTATATTGCCTTTTACTGCTGTCGTTGCCGGTATCGCTACTTTTATTATTGCCAATACCAATCCAGACACATTAGTGGTCGGTGATTATTATAAAAAAGGTAAAGCGATCAATCTTGAATTAGGCAAAATTAAGCAAGCACAAAAGTTGGGCATGCGCTTTGGCTTGAAGCTTGTTGACGATCAACTGATCATTCGTCCAACCGGTATCGAAAAAGAATTCCCATTACTCAATGTTAATTTCTATCATCCAACACTGGCCGATAGAGACTTCTATTTAGCACTAACAGCAGATGGTAATGGTAACTTTACCCATCACTTTGAAGCTGGCCAAGACGTTTCAGGTAAATGGCGTGTAACGCTTAGCCCATTTGAAGATCACTGGAAAATTCAATCTGTGATCACCTTACCTCAAGCTGACTATATCGATATTTCGCCAAATCCTGCGGTCGCAAATTAACAAAAGATTATTAATGGGTATAGGTTAATGAGCATAAATTGTTTTCATTGCGGTGAACTTGTCCCCAGTGGTATTGATTTAACAGCAAACATTGAAAATATTAGCCAACCTATGTGCTGCATAGGTTGTCAAGCTGTTGCCCAAACCATTGTCGATAACAACTTAACCGACTACTACCGCTTTCGCAGCGCACCGGCCCAAAAAGGTGAGGCCTTGATCCCGGAGCAATTGCAGCGTAACGAAATTCTCGACGAAGAAAGTTTACAAAGTGAATTTGCTTATTACCATGATGGTTTTAAAGAAACCATATTAACCATTGAAGGTATCAGTTGCTCAGCATGTGCCTGGTTGATAGAAATGCAAGTCAGCAAGCATCTTGGAATTAATAAAATAAATGTTAATGCCACAACACAAAGAGCAACAGTGCAATGGCAAGAAGAACAAGTAAAATTAAGTGAAATTCTGAGCTTAATAGAAAAAATTGGCTACCATGCCCTGCCCTTCAAAGCCAGCACTGCAGAAGAGCTAAATAAGAAACAAGCAAAGAACTTCATCAAACGTTTAGGCATATCAGGCATATTAATGATGCAAGTGATGATGATCGCCTTTGGTTTATATTTTGGTGCTTTCTCTGACATGGCTGAACACAATTTAGTTTATTTACGTTGGACCAGCTTTTTCTTAACCATACCAATTGTCACCTATGGCGCTTTCCCTTTTTATAAAAGTGCGTATTTTGCCCTTAAAGCGAAACAGCTTTCCATGGACGTACCGGTATCTATTGCCATCAGTCTTGCCTTTCTTGCCAGCGCTTGGGCAACATTTACCCAACAAGGTGAGGTATATTTTGAATCAGTGTCAATGTTCACTTTTTTATTGTTGATCGGAAAATTCTTAGAGTTTCGCGCTCGCTCCCGAGCCGCAGATGTGTCAGCAAATTTGTTAAAACTAATGCCGATGACAGCGACTAAGCTCGTTGACCAGCAAGAAAGCTTTATCGCCGCAACACACTTAAAGGCAGACGATATTATTTTAATCAAGCCTGGCGAAACCATTCCGGCTGATAGTGAAATTATCTCAGGTAACAGCCAAATTAATGAGGCGATGTTATCTGGTGAGCAACTACCTCTGCATAAAAGTGAGCAAGATATTATCTATGCCGGCACCATTAACGGTGATGGCAACTTAACGGCAAAAGTAAAACACAATAATCAAAAGTCATTTTTAAGCCAGCTGATTCGTTTAAGTGAAAACGCACAAACGCACAAACCAAAGCTGGCAAAACTGTCAGATAAAATCGCGCAATACTTTGTCGCATTAATTCTGATCACTGCCTCTTGTACAGCATTTTACTGGGCTCAACATCAACCAGCAGAAGCATTTTGGATTACTTTATCGGTATTAGTGGTCACTTGCCCTTGTGCTTTATCGTTAGCAACACCAACGGCATTAACTTGTGCAACCACTCGTCTCAATCGTGAAGGTATCATGGTAAAGTCTGGTCATGTCTTGGAAGCCATGCCTAAAATAGACGCAATAGCCTTTGATAAAACAGGGACGCTTACCACCGGTGAATTTACCATCACAGAAGTGGTTACTCATGGTAAGTTTTCCATAGCGAGTAATTCCGAAGGTAAAGCGCAAGTTTTAGCTATTGCCGCCGCACTTGAAGCACACTCTGCTCACCCCCTTGCCAAAGCTTTCACTTGTTATCGAGATTTTAATCAAAAAATCTCACAGGTCGTTGTAGCACCAGGAGCAGGTATTAGCGGTGAAATTAATCAACAGCATTATCGCATCGGTAAAAACTCATGGTTACTGCAAAATAACAACCAACAAGCTCATAGTGCACAATGCGTACTGATGGAAAATGAAAGCTTAATAGCTGAATTTTATTTACATGATGGTTTGCGTGATGATGCCACAGATTTAATAAAATTTTTACACACTGAAAACATTAAAACCCTCATGCTTTCTGGTGATCATTTAGCTGGCTGTAACAAGTTACAAGCCCAATTACAGCTAGATAATGTCCAGGCAAACTTATCAGCACAAGATAAAGTTAACGCCATTAAGCAACAGCAAGTCACTCACACTGTCGCTATGATTGGTGATGGTGTTAATGACAGTCCAGTATTGGGTGCTGCACATTTATCTATTGCCATGGGAAGTGGTACAGATATAGCAAAAAGTGGTGCTGATGTTATATTGTTGAACAATAAATTAGCGTCGATTCAAACATTAAGAACGGTCTCTGAACGTACCACGCGTATTATAAAGCAAAATTATCTTTGGGCGTTTGGTTATAATGCCATTGTATTACCACTGGCTGTTATGGGTTATATTGCTCCCTATATGGCGGTAATTGGCATGTCTGCCAGTTCAATACTCGTAGTGAGTAACTCTTTAAGGTTGTTAAAAAAATGAGTGTGATTTATGTTCTAATTCCCATTGCAATTTTACTTACCATTATCGGTATTTACCTATTTTTTTGGGCCGTCAAAACCGAGCAATTTGATGACTTGGAAAAGCAAGGCATGAGTATTTTATTTGATGATGACAATGATAAAGCCGCTAAGGATAATAACAAAAGCTCAACAGCAACAAATTGCGTACCTAATGAAAATAAAGTGCAGAAAGACAAAATAGTAATAAGTAATCAGGTTAAAAAGTAGTTTTATGAGCCTTGATTTTTTTTCTGCTTTTATTATTGGCTTGCTGGGCTCAGGGCATTGTGTGGTGATGTGTGGTGGTATCAGTACTATGCTAACCACCGCGATATCAGATGCCTCTCAACAGAAAAAATACGTTATTATCTTTGCCTATAATTTTGGCCGTATTGCTTCTTATAGTGTGATTGGTGCTCTAGTCGCCTTCACCAGCTCAATGGCAACAAAAGAAATTGGTTTGCCTGTTTCATTACTGAAAACCATTGCGGGTATTTTCCTTATCCTATTAGGTTTATATCTAGGACAATGGTTAATGTGGTTAAGTCATGTTGAGCATTTAGGCAAAAACCTTTGGCGTCATATCTCACCAAAAACAAAAAAATTCATTCCGATTAAAAATATTAACAGCGCTTTCGCTTTAGGCGCATTATGGGGCTGGCTACCCTGCGGGCTAGTGTATTCAACTCTAACTTGGGCTTTGGCTAGTGCCGATGCAATTAATGGCGCTCTGATCATGTTTTTCTTTGGACTTGGCACTTTACCTGCTTTACTTTCAGTATCATTAGGCACAATCAGCATTAAGTCATTGCTGAGTAATGCATTATTCAGGAAGTTAGCCGCCATTTCAGTTATTTTTTATGGCTTTTACACTATACTTATTGCATATTTATAATACATCTAATATGATCCTAGTCATTAAAAAGCCAAAAAAAGCTATAGGTTATTATGAGTCAAAAATCATGCACAGGTCAGCAACATATTCACTGTCAAAATTGCAGTATCAGCGAACTATGCTTGCCATTTTCTCTTAATGATAAAGAGCTCGATACGCTCGACAATATCATCGACCGTAAACGACCTATTCATAAAGGTGAGCAAATCTTCAATGATGGTCAGCCTATGCACGCCCTTTATGCTATTCGTTCAGGTACATTTAAAACCTATACCGTCAACGAACAAGGTGAAGAGCAAATTACTGGCTTTCATTTAGCTGGCGACTTACTTGGCTTTGATGCGATCGCAGAATCAGAGCATCCAAGTTTTGCTAAGGCTTTAGAAACCTCTATGGTTTGTGAAATTCCTTATAACACCCTCGACGCTCTGTCTAATACGATGCCAAAATTAAAGAAACAAATTTTGCGTATGATGAGTACAGAAATTCGTGAAGATCAAGAAATGTTAACCTTACTGAATCGGAAGAATGCTGAGCAACGCTTAGCAACATTTATCAGTGCATTAAGCAGTCGTTATCATGCTCGTGGCTTATCAGCTTCTGAGTTTCGTTTATCAATGACTCGCAGTGATATTGGCAATTATATTGGTTTAACCGTTGAAACGATTAGCCGTCTGCTTAATCGCTTCCATAAGAATGGCTTAATTCAAGTCGATGGTAAGTTAATTATTATTCTAGATATTAATAAATTAAACGAGTGCGCAGCACTCTAATTTAATTTTCTCACCTAACATCATAAACTTCCTTATTCAGGTATTTCACGCTATGCTTAGCGTGAAATACCATTTATATTTGACACGATAATAATTTGATTTAAAACAACTATTATTGTTACAAAGTAGACTATTGTTATAAGTACAGTAGGTAATTGATAAAGGAATTAACTATGGAAAAGTATCAAAAAATACTCGCGGTTGTTGATCCAACAACTGAAGATCAAAAAGCGTTAAAACGTGCCATCGAACTTGCACGTAAAACCGGCGCTAGCATTACCGCATTTTTGACCATATATGATTTTTCTTATGAAATGACTACCATGCTATCAAGCGATGAGCGTGAAGCCATGCGTCAATCGGTAATAAATGACAGAACACAATGGTTACAATCCATTCTTTCAGAACTCAATACCGGCGAAATCAGTATTGACTGTCAAGTTATTTGGCATAACCGCCCATTTGAGCAAATCATTAACCAAGTTTTAAAACATGGCTATGACATAGTTATTAAAGGTACACACCAACACGACAAACTTAAGTCGGTTATTTTCACTCCTACCGATTGGCATATTTTACGAAAATGTCCATGCCCTGTTTTATTAGTCAAAGAACATTTATGGCCTGATAACGGCAATGTTGTTGCCGCATTGAACATTGGTAGTGATGAAAAAGAGCATAAGTCACTTAATGACAAAATCACCGCTGAAGCTAAGCAGCTAACAAAAGTAATGAATGCAAATTTACATTTGGTTAATTCATTCCCTGGTACTCCAGTAAATATTGCCATAGAAATTCCAGAGTTTAACGCTAGCGATTATAATAGCTCAATGCTAAAGCATCATGAAAATGCCATGCAAGAGCATGCTAAGGCATTTAATGTTGCCAAGGAAAATACTCATATTAAAGAAGGCCTACCTGAAGATGTCATTCAAAGCCTAGCAAACAAATTAGATGCCGAGCTAGTTATTTTAGGCACGGTTGGTCGTACCGGCTTATCAGCAGCCTTAATTGGCAACACTGCCGAGCATGTCATTGATAGATTGAATTGTGACGTATTGGCCTTAAAGCCTGACGGATACATATCTCCCCTTGATGTCGACTAAGGTTATATAACACCTTAGTCACATAAATATTAATAACATAAAGTTGAACTCAGACAATAAATTGTCTTGTTCAACTTTTTTCATTTAATTGCTTGGGCTATACTACGCGCCGCAATTTATCAGGAATTTACTATGAGCGCAGATTTAAAATTGGCCCTTTCCCCGAGCCAAGAAACACAATTACATAAACTCGAAAAACGCTTACGCCGCCATGTCGGTCAAGCTATCGCCCAATATAATATGATTGAAGATGGCGATAAAATCATGGTGTGTTTATCCGGAGGTAAATTATGTGTAATATAATTATCAGAAACTAAATAATCGGTTAACAACAATAGTTTCCATTGTAAGAACAATAAGATAGTAAATTTATATTTATTTACATCCGTTTTTATAATGTAAACTATTTTTTTTACCTATACACTTAAGTAACCATAAAATACGGAAATCATTTATGAAGGTTATTACATACAAAAATAATGGAAAAACTCGTTATAGTATTTCTGATGATAGATATATTCCACTACATCACATAATTACATATTACCTACAGGTTGAACTTGGGAGAAAATCTAGTAACACAATAGAGAGAAAAGCTTATGAGTTATTGTTTATTTTTAAGTATTTCAAAAAGAGAGGGATAGATTTGATTCAAAGCATTGAAGAGTTAAATTTTATTAGTGAGGAAGAAATTAGTATCTTTGCTAAGTCGTGTAAGTTGAAAGCGCAATTAGTTGATAAGGAAGTCGTTACAACAATTTTCACCCAAGTGTCACTTAGAAATTTAATGGCTCGAAATCAGCCAACTGATAATATTGTAGAAGAAGGTACAGCTAAAGGTAGATTTGATACTTTTATTCATTTTTTCAAATTTGTCTTTCGTCGGAATCATGCCCGCAAAGTATTAACGCAAGCTCAACAAAATAATTATAAAGAATGTTTGATTGAGTTGGTCACTTCAAAAAAATCAATGGGGAGTTGGAGTAAAAAAATATCCGACCCTTTCATGTCTAATTTCTCTGACGAAAAATATTTTGAGTTACTTGACATAATTAATCCTAGTAACGACAACAATCCATTCAGTTCAAAAATTAGGAATGAGTTAATAATCAAAATCCTTATCGATACAGGAATAAGACGAGGAGCTGTCGCCAAATTAAAAATAAGTGATGTATTTAATGACAAAGAACCGAGAATTAGGGTTACCAAAACCCCTGATGATGTAACGGATCCAAGAAGAAATAGAGCATCTCAAAAAACTAAGCCTCATGTTTCCCCGCTGAGCCCTGAGTTAGCATCGAGGCTTGAATATTACATTAAGGAGATACGAAGCCACATACCAAACACTGATACACATGAGTTTGTATTTGTGACCGAAAAAAATTGTAGAGGAACAATAGGGAAACCTCTGGCTTTGCGGAATTACAATAGTATTTTTAAGAAACTAAGTAATATTTTAGGCGTAGAGGTCACACCACATACGCTCCGATATAAATGGAATGAGGTCTTTGATGTAAATATTGATTCCTTAGCTAAAGAACTGAACCTTGACTCTCAAACAAAAGAGGATATCAGAAAATACGCTATGGGTTGGACAGCTAACTCTGAAATGGCTGATATCTACAATAACTTTAGGTTAGCTGTAAAAACAAGAGAGCATCACTGACGTGGTTTAATGGATTCGACTACCCCAGTTAAGACATAATAACCTTAACTGGAGAACATAAATGACAAAACGTAAAAAATACACCAAAGAGTTTAAACTTGATGCAATTTCTTTAGTCAGAGATCAAAATATTAGTGTATCTGAAGCGAGCAGAAATCTAGGTATTGGAAATCAAATGCTTGGCCGCTGGATCAAAGAAGCAGAACAAGAAGATGGTCAAGCTTTTCGAGGTAACGGTAAGCTAACACCTGATCAAGAAGAAATACGTAAATTAAAAGCCCAAGTAAAGCGCCTGGAGATGGAGCGTGAGATATTAAAAAAGCGACGGTCTTCTTTGCAAAAGAAACGAAGTGAAATATTCGTTTATTACCCATCATAAGAAGATCTGGCCTGTGGTACTTATGTGCCGAATATTGGGTGTAAAAAGCAATAACTATTATAGTTATCAAAAGCGTAAATTAGATAAGCCAAGTGATTCAACACACCAAGAGATGCTTGAGTTAGTAAAGGATATTGCCAAATTTAGTGACAATACCTATGGCGAAAGACGTATTAAAGCGGTACTGAATGCGTTGAGTTTCCGCGTAAGCCGATGGACAGTAGCCAAATTAATGAAAGAGGCTAATGTTTGGGTTCGTTACAAAAAGAAATATAAAGCAACAACCAATAGCAATCACAATAAGCCGCTTTATAAAAATGAGCTTGAGCAAAATTTCATCACAGAGCAGCCAAATCAAGTGTTTGTTGGTGATATCACTTATATTTGGACTGCGGAAGGTTGGCTCTATTTAGCGGTTGTTATCGACCTATACGCTCGCAAAGTTGTTGGCTGGAGCATGGGGTCAAGAATGAAAGCTCAACTTGTCTGTGATGCACTAACGATGGCTGTTTGGCAAAGAAGCCCAGAGAAAGGACTTATTGTTCATTCCGATCAAGGTGTTCAATATGCAAGCCACCAGTACCGAAAATTACTTAATAACAATGGCTTTATTGGCAGTATGAGTAAAAAGGGCTGCTGTTGGGATAATGCCGTTGCTGAAAGCTTCTTTGGTAGCCTAAAGCAAGAGCGTGTTCATTGGAGAAATTATGAAACACGCTATGAAGCGCAACAAGATATAATGAATTACATAACCATGTGGTACAACAGTAAGCGACTACACTCTTACTTAGGGTATCAAAGCCCAAATGATTTTGAATTAAAAATTAATGAGTTAGAAAAAGTAGCTTAACTAGGGTGACTGAATTTACTTGACCAGGTCACACCTCTCCCGCCAAAGGGAAATTAGCTCTAGGGTAATCAGCAGAAATACTTCAGTTTAAGCGTACTCATATTTTAGCTTTAACTCTTTATTAAACTTACTTCATAAAAGGTTACCTAATGCCAAAAAAATATTACAAAGGTACTCAACCATCACCATATAAAAAATTTTTAGCCAACGTCCGTTTGAATGGCGGAGATCTAAACGCTACTTTCATCACAAGCGCAGACTTGGTTAATAAAATATATTCTGAAAGGTGGCAACTAACAACTCTATCAACTCGTGGACTAACAACAGATTTAAAACGTTTATATAATTTAGAGTTGTCTTATGAAAATACACAAATGCTTCTTAAGGTATTTAAATATTGGGCCAAAACAATGGCTGCGGGAACAACAGAATCACGTATGGGGGTAATTTGTAAATTAATCAGTAAATATGGATTTCAAATAATTTCAGATTCGCCTTTTTTAAAAGGTAGTTATGCGCAACTGACTACCTCGCATAAAAAAAATCTCAATTATATATTTTTAGTTTTACACGATATATTTTTAAATAAAGAGTTTGAAACTCAGAGAGATTGGTGCAAAGAGAATCTTCCAGACGAGAAGGTCAATCCTCATGACCCTGTCAATGGCGCTTATTCTGACACTGAATTTAATGCTCATATTGATAGAGCTTTAATAGATGTTTCTTTTAACCGAAGTAAGTGGCTTGC
Source organism: Colwellia sp. M166 (assembly GCF_024585285.1). NCBI lineage: Bacteria > Pseudomonadati > Pseudomonadota > Gammaproteobacteria > Alteromonadales > Colwelliaceae > Colwellia > Colwellia sp. M166. Next base: position 4,271,125 of record NZ_CP040755.1, on the reverse strand, counting down.
AAAAAAGCAAGACACTACTTTTCTAGCCTATTCAGCAGCTATTTGTAGGACTATTGCCTTGATTAGTAGTCGTAGAGGCGCGCAACTATGTCAATGTAAAGTATGTGACCTATCTGAGTATGGTATCAATAATGATGACATTCAGATTGACCAAAAACTTATTTCAATTTTATTTCATAAATCAAAAATAAATGATGCTGGATTCAGATCAAAACCAGAAGGAGATTTCTTTCCATTCTCCGAAGTATTTTCTCAGATTATTATTAATTATTTAGTGGACTATAAGGCATTGATTAAAAGCTATTGCGACACGTTAAAAACGGTGTTCAAACAAGTTCCCTGGGAATGTTTACCTCTCTTCCCTGATCTTTTGTCAATTAAGTCTAAAAATGACCTAATCTTGCCCAATATGCACTCCGATTTACTTCATCGTAACCTTGCTGGGAACATGGGTTCAGCAACTTTCAGTATTAACAGAGTTAGGCACACAACAATTACTCGAGGTACGGAGTTAGATTTAAATAATGCTGCACTAGCGCGCTTAACAGGAGTAACCATACCTGCAGTTAAAAATTATAAAGACTTAACTAAACAATCAAGACACCTAATCAATGAACTATTTTCTAAATGTAACTTGTTAGACATATCCTTTAAATGGACTCGACAAGATTATAACGAACATTTTGCTAAAACTTATACCGATGAGTTTGGGAGAGAGATAGGGGGAGTAAAAAAGGACACTGGATGTTCTGGTTGTACAAAAAAACTAGGGGCCCCGCTGGGGTGTTATGCATGTGGGGCAGATTTATTCATTCCTTTTATTGAAGCAGACCATCAATCACAATTGATCAAAGCTCAAGCTAAACAAGGTTTCCTTGAAAAGGTAGGCTCTAATCACCACCAATTATTTGAAATCAAAGCCATCATCAAACGTATTTTGGCAGTTATCCATTTACAAAAAGAGCAGTTAGTTATTGTCGGAGATAGCTTAGATGAACAAGTTTAAACAGTTTGAAGAAAATCTAGTAAAACAAGCAAAGCAAAGTTTTGAGAAAACAAACTTAATGCATAAATGTGATGGCAGTGGTATTGCTGATTGGTATGATGACTGGGCCTGCTTCCCAAATAAAAAAAGAACGCTTTTACGCTTTTCCAAATGGGTTAATAACTCCAAAGAAAGTAGATTTGATGTAGCAAGGGCTTTTGCTATTGAATTTGTAAATCGTAATTTAAGCCATGAAGAAATTCAAATATCAATACAATATGCGTTTCGAGCCTGTAATCACCTAAACAAAAGAATTTATAACATTGAACAAGAAGACTTCTTATTTCTTTTAGCTTCATTTAAAAAATTAAACTATTCAATTAAGAATGGATATCACTTCTGGAATTGGTGTAAAAAAAACCAATTAATACCTGAAAATTTAATCCCGCCAACAGTAAAAGATAATCGAAATAGAAGTCCTGAAGAAGAAGATCTTCGCCATTCAAAAATGTTAATCTCCGACGAGCAAGTAGCAGCTATTGGTGTTGCATATAACGAGCTTTATTCTGATGACGGTTTAAAAAAGTATGGGTTTAAAGCATACCCTCAAGAATATTTAGCCATAGCTTTTTGTACCTTAGGAATGGCAACACCGTCAAGGTTAGACGTAGAAATTTGGGGCTTGCCAGCCCAAAAAATAAAAACACATATAGATACTAATATAAAAAGTGACGAAAAATCAAAAGTATCACATTTTCTCTTCTGGAAAGGCTCTAAAAACTATCCTGACAACCTCACTATGTTACTTAGCGTACTTAAAGATAATGTAGAAAGAATTTTTGAAGTAATAGAAAAAGAATCTTTGCCAGCCAAAATACTTTCATTCTTTATGGCTAACCCTTCTCTTTCGTTGAACAATGTGATGGAGGAATACCCCAATTATAAATATGAAATAGATACCTACCCTAATTTAAATTTTCAGTCAAAAACCAATATATTGCGTATTCTCATGACTTTGATCACCGATTCTCATCAGCTTTGATCACTTGATTTATCATTTTGTAGAGCCATTCTTAAACTAACTTAACTGATCATCATCAGTCAATTTATTTAACTGTTTTCGTATCGATTCTCCTTTTAAATTCACCTTGATTGCACCATGAATAAGCCTGTCTAAAATAGCATCAGCGTGCGTTGATTCTCCGATCATTTCATGCCAGTTTTCCTGTGGTAACTGACTAATAATGATGTGTGATTTATAACCATACCTCGCATCAATTAATTCAAGTAAGTCACTTCTCTGTTGAGCACTGAGTGGCTCAAGCCCCCAATCATCTAAAATAAGTAAGTCGACTTTAATGAGTTTACTCAGTAACTTTCGATAACTGCCATCGGCCTGTGCTAGGAATAGACTTTCAAGTAATTCTTTTAGCCGAATATAAAAAACGCTTTTACCTTGTAGGCAATGTTCATGGCCTAAGGCACACGCTAGGTATGTTTTGCCACAACCTGTTGCGCCCGTGATTAATATATTCTGATGTAAACTCAGCCAGGTACTTTGGCTGAGACTACGTATTTGCGTTTTATCTAGGTTGCGCTTCGGCGAGTAAATGAGTTGGTTTAATTGACCCGGTAACCTGAATTTAGCTTGTCGTACAAGTCGATCGATTTTTCTTTCATCACGTGTATCAATTTCATGTGTGAGCAATAAACTGATGCGCTCTATAAAGCTTTGCTCTTGATATAGGTTTGGCTGTTCAAGCTGTTGCTTGAGTGCTTGCTTTATACCCGATAACTTGAGCAGTTGAAGTTGCTGATTAATGGTGTCTATCATGTTGGTATTCCTTAATGGTAGTAATCTGTGCCACGTATGTTGCTATGTTTGACTGATTTTTCTGGCTCTGTTTGCTGTGTGGGTAAGGGTTGCTGATCTAACCCTTTTTTTTAATATCTGTTTAATTGATCTAAGCGTGGTCGTATTCATACTGATTGCCCGATAACATGCTTGTTCGAGGCGTGGTTTTGAGTAGGTTTTAGCTAAACTCAACACGCCTAAACAGCTGCGGTAAGCTTGCTCAGGATGGCGTTTTCTATTAAGCAGTAATTCAACAACCTGATGGGTATAATCACCGATACTCAATGCCCATGAGCGTAAGTTTATTGGTGACTGCTCATGCTGTTTTTGATGCGCCTTTGGCATATGATGTGCCTGTGTTGTATGTCCGCCTAAACGGTTCGACCTTGGATGTTGCGCAATCAAGGTATCGTGATGATAAAGCTGTACGAGTTGATTGGTGATGTGTGCACGCAATTGTTTCTTAACCCATTGATGTGGCACGCTGTAGTAGTGTTTTTCTATGTCAACATGATAATCAATGTGTACACGCACCGTTTTGATTTGTGTGTATTGATAAGGGTTCTCAGGCAATGGTTTTAATGCATTTTTATCGACTAAATCAAATAGCTGCTTGCGTGATTGTTGGTATTGCTTCATCACCTTATTGTTCATCACGTCAAGTAACTTTGCTATTTCATGATTTAATTGCGCTAAACTATAAAAGGTTTGGTGACGCAAACGCGCCATGATCCAACGCTCTACAATTTGTACACCGACCTCAGCTTTGGATTTATCTTTGGGTTTATAAGGTCTAGCGGGTATGACAGCGACATTAAAGTACTCTGCTAGCTGGTGGTATGTCGGGTTTAGGTCAGGCTCGTAGCGACAAGTTTTACTCACCGCACTTCTGAGGTTGTCGGGAATAACAACGTCAGGAACACCACCTAAAAACTCAAAGCAACGGGCATGACTCATCACCCAATCTTCAAGTTGTTGACTATAGGTTGCCTCAGCATAGGTATAATTTGATGCGCCTAGTACAGCAACAAATACCTGAGCGGTACGTTTTTCCTGTGTCGTAGGGCAAGTGATGGCAATTGTGGGACCACAATAATCGACAAACAGTTTTTCACCGCCTTTATGCTGCTGACGCATGGATAGCCGCTGCGTACCTAACCACTGCTTATAAGCACGGCAGAAGTGACTGTAGCTGTAATAAGGCTCGCCCACTTTTTCAAGTAACTCATCAAACACGAGCTGCAATGTTAAGAGTTTATGTTGTTTTAAATCCTTATTGATACTTAACCAATCAGGCGTTGGGTATCTTTTCTTACGTGTTGAGAAGCGCCTTAGTTTGGTATTGAGAAACGAATTTTGTTGCTGCTCCTCTGGAATTGGCCATTGATTAAAGCCTAATTCATTCGCCTTTTTAACATAATTTGCGACGGTGCCAGGCGAAATATTTAAGCTTCTTGCGATCTCTCGATGAGATAACTTTGCTGAGTACTTCAGCCGTAAAATAGAATGTAATTTACTCATAGATATAGGTTTTGTTGCCATTATTGTTATCCTCACCAAACGATTTAGATAACGGTTTAACATACCTACAAAAATTGATAAAACATGAACTCAGTGACGAGTGGTATTAAGCTTTGATCGGCAAAATCATTAAGAGCACAAAAGTGATCATTTACAAGTGATTTTAGTGATCAAAGCTTAATGAGAATAAGCGATCAAAGTTAATGCCATTGGGTGATCAAAGCTGGAGAGAATATGCAAATATATTTCATCTTGGTTTGATTATAGGACTTTACGATGAAGAGCCAATACTGCCAGTTGATGGACAACACGATGAGAACATAAAGATTAATAGACCAATTCATTGGAAAAGATTTAACTATTTACAAAACATTGACAATGATGCCTTAATATTAAGTGACTCCTCCATTATTTCGCTATATAGAAAGTCGACTCTCGGAATTCAACATCTTTACGCCTCCCGACACCAAAGTTTTGAACCTTTTAAAGATTACCTGTTTAAAGGAAAAGATAGTACAACATTAACGCAACTATCTGACTTAATCATAGAATCAAATAAATTTGTAAATGGCTCAGTGGAAAACATTACTCGAGGTAAAAATGTAAAAACCAAAGTATCAGAAGCTATGTTTGTTTTCACGTCATTAACACTTAACAAAAGGAGAGAAGGAAGAATAAACAATACATTTAATACTAACATAGTCCCTATTCCTAGTATGTATAGCTTGCAAATTTCAACTAAAAGGCCACATTACAATCGAAAATGGATTGAATCGGCACTGGCCTTGGTGGGGTTAGAAGGTATGGGATTTGCCCCTCACCAACTAAGGCACTGGGTTAACCATCACGCTAAAGAAAGCGGCATACCAATCTCAGTTATTAATCTGTGGTCAGGTAGAAAGGATGCAGACCAAGCGTATGAATATATTCATACAATTGATGAAGATAATGCCAAGCAAATAAACTCTATCCTTGTTAATAAATCAGAGATGGAACCATCTTCCGACATTAAGTTTACTAGTATTAAAAAAATTAAAGATATACGTAAATTACCTGCAACAATTATGTCAGAAGGTGTATGCATTCAAGATTTGGTTACTATGCCTTGTCGTTTCTTAAACGATTTTATGACAAGTTGTTTTGGTTGTAATGAAATGTGTTATATCAAAGGTGATGAAAAGGGATTAAAGCTTCTAAAGTATGATTTAGATGTTCAAATGGAAAGACTTAGTACTGTGGAATCACATAAAGATTTTGCAGTAAATAAAGCCTCTCAAGAATGGTATAAAACTCACTTAAATAAAACATCTGTACTAAAGGTTTTGATAGAAATCCTTGAAAATCCGGCAGTCCCTGATGGATCAAGCGTTAGGATGGCTGGTGATTTAACAGCATTAGAGTTCAGGGTACAAAACTTAGATACAGCGGACATAGCAGTGAGACAATTATCACTTGAAGATACTAGTAAATCATTAAAAATTTTAATTGATAGTACAAAAACAAAGAAAGCCACTTCAAATCAAAGGTTAGAGAACTTATTGAGTAGTTACGGGGTTAAAAATGGCAAAAACTAATTTAGATGGGAGAATAAAATTAACTCGTCAGTTAGAGACCAAGATAGTAGCAATACTTCGACGATGGAACTCAAAAGTAACTTGGGACTTAGTCATTGAGCGAATTAAACACGAGTTAGATTTTGACGTAACTAAACCTACACTTAGAAAATTTGATAAAATAACGCGTGAATTTGAAAACGCAAAAGGTAGGTACAAAGGAGTGCATACGCTTCCTCGTACCGTGGTTAAAAACATCACTGAAGCTGGTATAGATTATTACAATAAATATAGCGCTCTGCTTGTAGAAAAAGAGGTTATGCAAGAGATGCTTGACGAGCAATATGCACTTATAGAAAAGATGTTTAAAAATGCAGAAGAAATCCCTAATTTATCAATTGATAGGCTTCTTAGAGAGCGACCTGAAGATATGACTTAATTATAGGCTTTGAGGGAGTCAGCATAAAAAGTAAAATTAAAACCTCATAAGTCGAATTACGTTAAGCTTGGTCTATGATAGAATCCTTTCGAAAAAATTTCCCCATACGTTTAATGGTAATAATAGCGCAATGAATACTAAGCATAACCTTAATAACAAGCTCGAAAAAAAAATCCGTCACCTTACTGGTAAAGCTATTTTTGATTACAATATGATCGAGGAAGGGGATAAAATATTCTGTGGGTTGAGTGGTGGAAAAGATTCTTTCGTAATGCTTGATACCTTACTACATCTTCAGCGTGTTGCCCCTATAAAGTTCGAAGTCGTCGCAGTTAACCTAGACCAAAAACAGCCAGGTTTTCCTGAAGAAATTTTACCTAACTATCTAAAACAAAAAGGTATTGATTACTATATTGTTGATAAAGACACCTATTCTGTAGTAAAAGAAAAAGTTCCTGAAGGTAAAACAACATGTTCTTTGTGCTCGCGACTTAGAAGAGGATCGCTGTATGGCTTCGCGGAAAAAATTGGCGCAACCAAAATAGCCTTGGGTCATCATATGGACGACATCGTTGAAACCCTGCTAATGAATATGTTCAATAATGCAAAGTTGAAAGCCATGCCGCCCAAGCTGCTCAGTGACGATAAACGCAACATCATCATTCGACCGCTTGCCTATTGTCGAGAGAAAGATATTGCGCAATTAGCTGAGATTAATAACTACCCTATCATTCCTTGTAACCTTTGTGGCTCACAAGAAAATTTACAAAGAAAAAAAATAAAGAAAATGCTTAGTGGTTGGGATCAGGAAACTCCAGGTCGTATTGAAAGTATTTTTAAAAGTACTCAAAGTGTCAGCCTTTCCCAGCTTGCTGATACCAACTTATTTGATTTTTCTAACCTTATGCTTGATAGGACTATGGAACCGAAAGTACAGCAATTCGAAGGAGCAGCTATTTCTTCTTCAAATTTAATCGACATAAAAAATATAGAAATTATCGATGCTTCTTAGTGAGCAGTTGAAACACACATATTTGTGTGTTTCAACCTTCTAAGTCTACTGAACCCCAAACGCCTTATAAGCGGCATCCACAGGGTCACTATAAAAGCTCACTTGGAACTTACTAAAGGTTTCTGCTGGGAAGTCCAATTTAATAAAGAGAGTTGTTCTTATTTCATTTCAGGTAGAAGCTCCGCTGGCTTACATTCTAGGGCCGCTGCCAATATATATAACTTATCTATAGTGATATTTACTTCACCTCGATCAATACGACCAATATAACTTCGATCAATTTGACTCTTTACAGCTAATTTATCTTGAGATATTCCTTTAGCTGTTCTTACGGAGCGAATTTTTTCTCCGAATCGTTTAGATAGTTCACTCACTAGAAAATTCCTAAGCAAATGAGCGACTATTCCATATTGCGGATTATAATATCACAGAGTATAATCCGTGGGATTATAATCCCACACAATGAATCTATTGTTTTATATATATCTAGGAAAATAAAATGAAATTGAATCAGTCGTTGGCTCAAATTATTTCAGCGCCCAATTTTGATAATTTTTCTGCTGTAGAACTACGAGCTGCATACATAACTCTTCATTCTGACAAACAATTAGCTCCTAGTACTGCTCGACGATTTGTTTATGCTGAGCTAGTAAAATTAGTAAAAAAGGGTTGGTTGAGAAAAACAGTTTCAAAGAAAAAAGAAATTACAACTTTCATTAAAACAAACTCATTTAATGCCAATGAAATTACTTATGTTCATGAGGAAGAAAGCAATGAAGTGCTCCCCCCTTCCAACACAATACAAAACTCTCTGCAGGAACGTTTAAAAAAATATAAAAATGAACTTTTGATGAGTTATGGAGAATCGAGTGAGTATAAACAGCTTTGTAATGACTTCCCTGAATTATATGAACTTCTACAGCCTCAGTACAATAATGCCCGTGAACAAAACGCTAGACTATTGGGTAAAATAAAAGCTGTAGAAAATTTAATTAATGATGGTAAAAATAAAGTAGTATGAAACTAAGAAAATGGCAGTCAGCATGCGTTCATAAAGCATTTAAAAAATATTTGAATGGCATTACTCATTTTTTAGCATTAGCTACACCGGGTGCTGGTAAAACATTTATGGCATCTGAGTTAGCTGACCAGCTTTTAAAAGGCGGCTTTGTTGATTTAATTATTTGTTTTTCTCCGTCTTCAATTGTTTCTCAAGATTTTAGTGAAAGCTTGCAGTTAAAAACACAAGAACGATTTGATGGACTTATGGGAGCTAAGGGTCACTCCCTGACATACCAAAACTTACAGTATCTCGATGAAAATTTTTGGCAGTTATTCCATAGGTACCGAGTATTCGTGATCTTTGATGAAATTCACCATTGTGCTGGCTCTAATATTGATAATGCTAATGCATGGGGCGAACAAATAATATTAAACATTCAAGATAAAGCTAAATATACATTGGCGTTAACAGGAACACCTTGGCGCTCTGATGCTGCTCCTATCGTTCTTTCTAACTACTTACACCCTAGCAACAAAATATCCTGTGATTACGTTTATGGGCTTGCTGAGGCTATTCAGGATGATGTTTGTCGTATACCGCAGATAATCGCAGTTGATAATAATAATATTTCTGTTGTAGATGACGAAGAAACAAAAACATTCAACAGTTTTAAAAGTTTATTATCGCAGTCAATCATCCCATATCAGGAAATTATTGAAAGTGAAGAGGTAATTAAATACGTTATTTCGTCTGCACAGAAAAAGCTTAGCGCAATTAGGATTAAAAACTCTGACGCTGCGGGGTTAATTGTTGCGTCATCGGTGGAGCATGCAAGACAAATCTCAACGTTAATGAAAGCCTGTTTTAACGAAGATGCCGTTGTTGTTACTTACAGAGAAAATGAGCCAACCAGTATTATTCAACAATTTAGGCATGCACAAACTAAATGGATAATATCCGTAGGCATGATCAGTGAGGGAACTAATATCCCCCGATTGCAGGTTTGTTGTCACCTCACCAATATCAAAACTGAAATGCACTTTAGACAGATTTTAGGCCGAATACTCAGAATGACAAGTTCAAAGAATCAAGACGCTGTTATGTATATGCCTGCAGAGCCTAAGCTGTTGGAATATGCTTACCGAGTTAAGCAAGATGTACCTTTTGAAGCTGATGTGGTTAAGTTTGAAAAGATGAGCACTAATGTTGAAGACGATGTAGATGATGGTGTTGCCCATGCAGTTAAATTTGACAAGACAAAATCCAACCCTCCCAAAATAGAGATTAAATTAAATGGATTTGATAGTGTTTCTGAACATGCTACCTTCGATGGAGTTAACAAAACAGTTGATGAACATTTTTTAACAAGCTCTTATGAAAAAGTCGTCAATATATTTGGGCGATTTAAGCAAGAATCGATAGCTCTTGGGTTAAGCGAATTGAGGTAATTATGATTACAGTTGAAAAATTTAAGGAAAAGTTAGGGCTGTCTAACCAACCTAGTTGGTTACATGTTGCAGTTGATGCTAGTAATGCAACCCAATTTTATATCGTTGGTAATGGGGGTATGGGAACTACAATAAGCGCATCTATTGAAAGTTATTCACCTGAAATCAAAGAGTGCGTAGTTAGCATGATTAACTCTGGAGAGCTTATTAAAAATGAAAAGAAAAACCTTTTGCTCGATAGAAATATCCTAGTACATTATTTACCTCTGTCAGCAGTTCAGGAGGATGGAATATGAGGGATTTCAAAACAGTTAAGCGACAAGAGGTCATTAAATTAACTTGTGATGGTTGTGGCCTACAAGCAAGTGCTGACGGTGACTATGAATTTCAGGAGTTTATTTCAGTTAAACGCACTTGTGGCTACGGAAGCATTCATGGTGATGGCAAACAAATTGATATTGATTTATGCCAGCAATGTTTTGCTGATATGTGTGGCGATACTCTGACGATAATTGACCCTTTAGATAATCAAGATTCTAACTCCTATGAAGATACGCTGGAATATCAAAATATCTTTGAAGCCATCACAAAATCAAAGCATGAAGCTAATGAGTTAAAGCAAGGTAGTGATAACAAAATTTTTGCGCGCGAGATTTTATCCGCCAACCGAATATCCACCCAAAAAGAGCTTCAAGCGGCCCTTAAACGCGTAGAGCAGCTTTGGGATGCTCAATACCATAGTGCTGAAGGTAATGAACTGCACAAGCTTGCAGATTTAATATGTGCCTATGAAAATAAAAGTTGGGATAGCTATTTTGCTCAAATACCACTGGCAGATGATAATTTTATGTCTGAAAGGTTGAACTCTATTGAGGGTTTACCCCTTGAAGAATCGGGAGTGGCAAGTGGCATATTAGCGGATACTCCAGTTAATAAAAATATAGATGAAGATGATTCACGTCAATCAGCCATTGATGAAGAAAATACCGATTAAGGAGAAATTCATGTCACAAGTTGAACCAAACAGTGCAAAAGAACTGCTCGAAACGATTGAAAAAGTATGGGCTAAATATCCAGACTTACGATTAACTCAGTTATTAGTGAATGTTATCAAGCCTTCTGAATCTTGCTCTGAAATATATTATGTAGAAGATAGTAAGCTAGTTAAATTACTAAATGAATTAGCAGCGGAAGAACTAGAAACATCTGATGTCTAGGCAAATACCATTGATGAATTGCTCATGTGAGCTGATTAATCAGCGGTCGATAAGTCAGAAGACTGAAACGTATTAAAATTAAATTATTACGAGATAAAAAATTTGGATACTGAAAAACTGATCCGCTTAGGACAAGAGCTACAGGCTGAATTACAGTTTGGCCCCGAAGACGGGGTAACCTCTAAGGCGCAATATGATGAAATTCTGAAACTTATAGATATACTTACGTATGATCACGAAACTCATGATAAGAACTGGGCATTGCTAGAAGTCCTTGTCCCTGCCATTACACGGTATGACGATAATAATGCTAATTGGCCTGAATCACCTTAAACAAAGGGCATGCACTAAGAGGTTTACCAAATACAACCGTTGGATTGACTGAGCTTACTTAACAATGAATAAAAAACTAAAATGCGTAGCTATTGCCGACACTCATGGTATGTACAGAGATATCAAAATTCCTGATGGAGATATTCTCATTCATGCTGGAGATATCACAAGGCAAGGGAGATTACATGAACTTTATGATTTTAATGACTGGTTAGGTGAGCAGCCGCATCAACATAAAGTTGTTATTGCTGGCAATCACGACTGGTGCTTTGAAAGTCACCCTAATGGAAGCAGAAGCGCTATAACCAATGCTATTTATCTACAAGATGAATCAGTCGTCATTAATGGGGTTAAATTTTATGGCTCACCATGGCAACCTTGGTTTTTAGATTGGGCTTTTAATTTACAACGCGGCGAAGAGATACAAGAAAAATGGGATTTAATCAGTAATGATGTCGCGGTATTAATTACCCATGGACCAGCTTTCGGTATATTAGATAAAGTTGCTAGAGCTAACGTGGGCTGTGAAAATCTATTAAGTAAGATTGAAGAGATAAAACCCAAAGTTCATGTTTGTGGGCATATTCATGAAGGATACGGTGAAGTTATTATAGAAGGCATTAAATTTATAAACGCCAGTATAAATACTGAACACTACAAACCTATTAATGATCCAATTTTATTTACATTGGATTGAATACAGTGTATTTCTGAACAAAAGCTAAAGACAGTAGCTAGCCAATTGCGGACGTTAAGCCTTTGCAAATTCAGGAGCATATTTAGGGTAATATTAACCTAAATTTTCTGCTCACTTGTGGGGCTGATTTTAGCTCATTGCTGCCGTTGGCTACTCGTATCTGTACATTCACTTTTGCCACAAAGAACTAAACCGCTCGCGCGGTAATGGCGTTCTTGGCTACCACTGAATTCCTTTTCAACCTTTGTACTTTTTACGACTCTAACTCCTCAGGCATTTCGCCTATAACCCGAGGAGTTCATCTCATGAATATCAGCACTTACTTCCCACCTGAATTACTTAAACGTCTTGAAGACGATATCACCTTACGTAAACTCGGCTCAGGTAGTCTCGTGGCCTACGTTAGAGGGATTTCTAAACTCTGCGATTATCTGCAACGCTCGCCAGAAAATATTACGGCTGAAGACTTACGACTATTCCAATTACATTTAGTTAATATTGGCACCACAGGTCAAACGATTAATGTCACCTTGACCGCCTTGCGCTTCCTATACAATATTACACTGGATAAACCCGAAGTCGTGTATAAGCTCAGCAGTGTACCGGTCGCTCGTAAATTACCCGAAATACTCAGCATGGATGAAGCCAAACAGCTCATTGATTCGGCGATGCACCCGAAATTTAAAGCGGCATTGGCCGTAGCTTATGGCGCTGGTTTACGGGTGAGTGAAGTCGTCAATCTCAAGGTCAGCGATATTGACAGTGAACGAATGGCACTTCGGGTTGAACAAGGTAAAGGCCAACGAGACCGTTATGCCATGTTATCCCCGGTATTGCTTGAACACCTGCGCAACTGGTGGCGCTTTGCTAATCAACAGGGGCAGATGTTTGAAGGGGGTTGGTTATTTCCGGGCAATAACCCTATCTATCATATGACCTCTCGCCATTTGAGCCGAATATGTAAAGCCGCCGTTTCTACAGCAGGTATCACTAAAAAGATATCTATGCATTCCTTGAGGCATAGCTTTGCCACGCACTTATTGGAAGCCAAAGTGGATATTCGCGTGATACAAGTACTGCTTGGACACAGTAAACTCAATAGCACCGCCTTGTATGCGCAAGTTGCGACGGATTTATTAAAAGAAGTCACGAGTCCGTTAGATACCATCATGAAGAAGAAAGGTAAAGCAAAGGAGTGAGTCGGTCATGTCTCGCCCTAAACTGGAAGTAGCGGATGTGTTTCGTGTTGCGGGTCAAACTTATCGTGATGAGAATGCAGGCCATTTAAGCTTACAACAACACAAAGTCATGTCAGCCATTGAACACTGTCGAACCAGTGTGCTCGGGGGGCATGTTTTGCAATGCCCTGAATGTGAGCATGTTCAGGTTGCCTATAACTCTTGTCGAAATCGCCATTGCCCGAAGTGCCAAGCCAGCTCAGCTAAACGCTGGTTAGAGGCTAGGCAAACAGAGCTATTACCGGTTGAGTATTATCATTTAGTCTTCAGTTTACCTAGCGAACTTGCTGATTTGGCTTATTACAACAAGGACGTGATGTATGGAATTTTGATGAAAACGGCAGCACAAACCTTATTAACCATTGCGGCAGATAAAAAACATTTGGGCGCACAAGTGGGGGTAACCTTCGTGTTGCATACGTGGGGAAGTGCCATGATGCACCACCCACACGTGCATGGGATTGTCCCAGGCGGTGGACTGTCTCTCAATGGTAAACAATGGCTCAGTTGTAAAAAAGGCTTCTTCTTGCCTGTTCGGGTCTTATCGCGTCTGTTTCGCCGTTTGTATTTAGCGCGGCTCAGCGAGGCTTATCAGCAAGGTAAATTACAGTTCTTCGCCAACACGAAAACGCTAGCAGATGAGCATGAGTTCAATGCTTGGTTAAGTAAACACCGTAAAATGGAGTGGGTTGTGTATGCCAAACGCCCGTTTTCTGGCCCTGACGCCGTATTAAGGTATTTGGCTAGATACACTCATCGAGTCGCAATTGCCAATTCTCGCTTAGTGTCGATGGATAAAAATACTGTCAGTTTCCGCTGGAAAAACTACCGTGTCAAAGCACGATGTCGACAACGTGTGATGCAACTGAGTCATGATGAGTTTATACGTCGCTTCTTGCTGCATGTACTGCCCTCGGGCTTTCACCGTATTCGTCATTATGGTTTAGTGGCTAATGCCGGTAGAAAGCGAAATCTGCAACAAGCAAGGCGGTTACTCAATGTGCCAGCGCTTGAGACAGCAGTACAGGAAGCCGCAGAAGTAGCGAAGCTAGATCGTACTGATCCCTTTATCTGCCCGAAATGTCATACGCCAATGATGATCATTGAGTTGCTTGTTGGGATAAATTATCCTCGCGCTCCGCCTGAGAAGATCATTAATCCAGTAGAGAGAATGACGTTTAAAAAAAGGACAGTATAATCGTCAGGGATAGCTTTGCCTTACTGGCTGAAAAGGCGTTATCACATCAACAAAAGAGAGTGTATTTATGATGGAAAATCGAATGGTTGTGACTTACCACGGTCAATCCAGACAAGTTAAGATAAAAGCCACCCTACAACTACCACCCACAGAGATACAATCCCCATAGGCACTTGCTTCCCGCGGTTTCTTCATTGTGGGCTTTGTCGACATCCGCTCCAATTAGGGCATCATCACGGCTTAGATCATGACACTGATGATCTACAAACCTACACAAAGTGATCATAAATCCTATGGCGTTATGTGCCCCATAGTGAGATAGAAAACTAACTTATTTAATGACCGAAATAATAGGCTCAATATAGTCATTTAGTCCTTACTCAAAACATACTTGCTAGTTCAAATTTTATCGCAAATTTTTTTAATCTACTTTGAGCTTAAAATATAACCTTTTCTTAAATGAGTACACATTAACAACAAAAAATAGAAAGTAATTTTAAAGAAAATTAGTACTATTTATGATTTAAACAATGAAATTTTCTATTTCTGTCTATTTTAACAAACTAATAATACGTAAATATTGACATGTAGACTCTTATAAATAGGTCATTTTATATTAATTATAAATAAATTTAAAAAGTTATTGCACATAAGGCAAAGACAGCTATGCCATGCTTGAAATCCTGATGCGTTTGAAAGAGTCCGCTCCTATTCATTTTGATTTAGTTGCCGTTAATCTTGACCAAAAACAACCCGGTTTTCCTGAGCACATATTACCTAATTACCTTGAATCACTCGGGGTTGCTTATCAGGTTGTTGAAGAAGACACCTATGCTATTGTCAAAGAAAAAATTCCTGAAGGAAAAACCACCTGTAGCTTATGTTCACGTTTACGCCGAGCATTGTTATACAAAGCGGCAAAGGCTCTAGGCGCAACAAAAATAGCACTAGGCCATCATCGTGACGATATGGTTGAAACGTTAATGCTTAATATGTTTTACGGTGGTAAGCTCAAATCAATGCCGGCCAAGTTAGTCTCTGACAATGGTGAGCATGTGGTTATTCGTCCATTAGCATTTTGTAAAGAACAAGAGCTTATTCAATATGCTCAGCTCAAACAGTTCCCTATTATTCCTTGTAACTTATGTGGCTCTCAGCCAAACCTACAGCGTCAAAATATCAAAGCTATGCTACAAGACTGGGATAAAAACCACCCTGGCCGTATAGAGTCAATGTTTACTGCGATGCAAAATGTTGTCCCTTCACATTTATGTGATAGTGAACTCTTTGACTTTAAAAGTATCAATGCGACTTCTGGTATTATTGATGGTGGAGACACAGCTTTTGATCAGGAAATTTTTAGTCAAGCAACAGCGCTTGAAAGTAATAACTCTAAAGTTAATTCTGCCGACTTACTACAAGTAGTAGAAATTAAATAACACCATATATTTATCACCCTTTTAGCATTTTATTTTTGAATAAGGCTTAGTTATGCTCGAAAAGTTATTTCAGTTACAACAACATAAAACCACCGTGAAACAAGAGATCATTGCCGGTTTTACCACCTTTTTAACCATGGCTTATATTATTTTTGTCAACCCCGCGATGTTAGCCGATGCCGGCATGGATCACGGCGCTGTGTTTGTTGCTACCTGTATTGCGGCCGCCATTGGTTGTTTAGTGATGGGCTTGCTTGCTAACTATCCGATAGCTCTAGCGCCCGGTATGGGGCTAAACGCCTTTTTCACCTACACGGTAGTACTTGACATGGGATATACCTGGCAAGTGGCCTTGGGTGGCGTTTTCTTTTCCGGGCTTATTTTTATTATTTTAAGTTTATTTAATATCCGTGAATGGATAATTAACAGTATTCCGCACTCATTACGCTTTGGTATCGCCGCAGGCATAGGTTTATTTCTCGCGTTTATCGCCTTAAAAAATGCCGGTATTGTTGTTGATAGCCCAGCAACGCTGTTAACTTTAGGTGATATTACTTCAATGCCCGCAATCTTCGCAGCAATCGGGCTGTTTCTTATTGTCGGTTTGGCAAATAGAGGCGTCAATGGTGCGGTGATGATTTCCATTTTAGTTATCACGCTACTAGGCATTATTGTTGGCGATATCCAATATCAAGGTCTGGTTTCTCTGCCGCCTTCTATTGCTCCGACATTCATGCAACTCGATATTGCCGGCGCACTCGAAGTCGGTATGCTTTCGGTGATATTTGCTTTTCTTTTTGTCGATTTATTTGATACTTCAGGCACACTAATAGCCGTCGCACAACGTGGTAATTTACTTGATGAAAAAGGCAATTTCCCTCGTTTAGGTAAAGCACTTTTAGCCGATTCAACCGCCACTGTGGCAGGTAGTATGTTAGGTACCTCAACTACGACTAGTTATGTTGAAAGTACTGCGGGTGTAAGTGCTGGAGGTCGTACTGGCTTAACAGCCGTTACGGTAGGTGTGTTATTTTTATTATCATTAATGTTTTCACCATTAGCGGCCATGGTACCGGCTTATGCTACAGCCGGACCATTATTTTATGTTGCGGTATTAATGCTAGCAGGCTTGGTAAATGTTAAATGGGACGATTTATCTGAAGCTGTTCCAGTGACAATTATTTGTATTACCATGCCATTAACATTTTCAATTGCCAATGGTATTGCCTTTGGTTTTATTAGTTACGTAGCCGTACGAGTTTTTAGTGGCCAATTTAATAAAATTGATATCAGTGTATTATGTTTAGCGGTATTGTTTTTATTAAAATTTGCTTTTTTTGCCTAACTTTTGCTTTTAAACTTTTATTTACTGGGAAAACATCAATGTCTATCACATCTAAAATTTGTAAGTCGGTGCTTTTTACAAGCATAGTATTAACCGGATCGGTCAATGCTAAAACATTATGGAGCGACAACTCCATCAGCTATCTAAATAATACTAACGATTATCAAGTATATGAAAACGATAACGTTAACGTAATTACATTTGAGCACGCCTCTGGTCATAACTGGGGCGATGTGTTCTTTTTTTTAGATCGCATTACCGCCAGTGAAGATGATAACCATGTTCGTTATGAAGAAACCTACGGTGAAATTTCTGCACGTTTAAGCCTTAGTTACCTAACAGGTGAAAAATTAGCATTTGGTGCCATCAGCGATTTATATATTGCTACAACCTATGAGCACGATACTGGCAACAGCGGTGGCTTTGGTTTTGGCTTTAACAATTACTTAGTTGGCGTGGGTGCATCGTGGGATGTTTCAGGTTTTGACTACTTACAAAGTAATGTTTACCTTGCTGAAAATGACGATACTGACAACGATTATCAACTTACACTCGCATGGGGGTATCCAATCGCTATTGGCAATCATGATATTATTATTGATGGTTATATTGATTGGTCATCAGCTGCAGACGATCATAAAGCTGACTTTCATTTTAACCCGCAAATACGCTTAGATGTGGGTAAATATTTTGGTAAAGCCAAATTTTTTGAAGTCGGTTTCGAATACTCATATTGGCATAATAAGTTTGGTATTAGTGGTTTAGATAATGAAAACACCCTAAGTGCGATGGTAAAGGTACACCTATAACAGCACAATTGTTGTTAGCGCCTTAAGCCAGCTTAAAAGTTAAAACAGCAATCAGTAGAAAAATTAAAAGCTCATTAGCAAACACTAATGAGCTTTTTTATATGTAAATTGAACCGCTAAATAAATACAGCTTTTAACCATTTCACTTTGCGCATTTATTTGCTTATCAGTGATATCTCATCAGCTTTAAAGCGATTAAAATAAGCCTATGACTTATTTGGAATAGTGAAATACTTACGGTTATGACGGATCATCTCGGTTAACTCCAAAACATAATCGGTACCGCGTTCAGAGTAGGGAATTAAGCCTGTGGCAAGAATTTCAGGTGCTAATGGTTGATTTTGTTCTCGTAACTGGCTTCGTATAGTGCGAAAAACCGTGTAGGCACTATTGGTATTCATATTATGTAAATAACGTGCAACACCCTGTTTTATAGAACTGTATGCCGCAACTTCATGCTTAGCACCGGTATTACGACTGCCCGGCACCATACCACAGCCTTTTTTGTAACACCAAACGCCAAAGAAGTTCAAACCAATACGGGCAAATCGCGATGTTCCCCAAGCTGACTCGTTAGCGGCTTGAACTAAGATCAGTGCTGGTGGAATGATGTCGACTTTAACCTGTAACTCATACAGTTGTCTTAAAAGTGAAAACTTTTTACTGACTTTATATTTTTCAATTAAACTGTCAACTAGCGCAAGATCTTGCTCACTAAACGGCTGCTCTAGTGTTAATTGTGCAATTAAGCGTTCAATTTCAACACGTAGAGTTAATATTCTATTATTTTCAGCAAACACGGCGGGTTTTATAAAAGCAAAAAATTGTCGCTTTTTCTCTTTTACATCGCGAATTTTAGCAAAATTCGGCAACTTAACGTCATGCAGTGGCTGTTCGACTTTTTTTACTACTTTAGGTGTCACTTTAGGCGTTACTGGTGTTTCATCCTCGATATGCTCTTCTATAGCTATAAAAGTAAATGGAGCGATTAAACCAATACCTAATAAGGCAAGAAATATTAATCCTAAAAAATGCTGTTTATTAAATCTTGTCAAGCCAATAGTTCCTTAAGCAATAATCTTCAGTATCATTCACTAAGTAAAATCTGCAAAGTAAATACATTAAGCAGAAAAAGTATCCGTAATGGTATTGGTTTGATCACCAGATGCTGTCATTTGTAAACCAAAAATTTCCCGATATAAAATACCTTTTACGTTATAAAACATCGGCGCGATATAAGCTAAACAAAAAATAAATAAAGCTATAGCAACAAAACCCAGTTCAGAGCCGCCTGCCGCAGCTATCGGCAATGCAGAAACCACAACGGCCAAGGCTAAGACCGCATAAAGCGAAAAAATTTTAAACCACTGAAAACGGGTTGCTTGCAAGCTCACCGAAATGGCTTTTATTGGCGACATTTGCTTTTCAACAATTAAAGGCAAGGCCAGCGATAACGCCACGGCTAAAAATATCCCAGGTAAATAGAATAAGGTTAGCCCAATAGTCACCAGTGTTGACGTTAATAAAGCACAAACAGCAACCCAACTACCACGCTTTAAAAAAGCAAAAATCAATTGTGGCCGTGTTTTTAAGCCGACAGAATGAAAAACCCCCATCATTTCAACTCCGACAATGAATGGGTAGACCACTAACGTCACTATGATATTAAGCAAGGTTGCCGATTGTTGGTCTTGAATGGCAACTTCAATGCCACCTAATTGACTACTCACTAACATAGAAACCAACATACCGATGATCAAACAAGTTACTAAGCCCAAATTAATTGCCATACGTGACTTTAAAGTGATTTGCCATGCTTCTTTTAATATCGCGGTAACATCAAGCGAGTATTGACCTTTAATCGCTTCTTCAACACTACCACCAACTTTTACAACCGGATCTTTTTCCACAAAAAATATTACCTAATTCGTAAACGCGCTATCAACGTTTATCATCTCTTAATTGCCGTCAGTATATCGTAATTTGTACCTGTGTGTGAATAAGCAGAAGAAAGTTGTGAAAATTTGATAAAATACTCTTTTATCAGTTAGCTATTATTTTTAATTTTTGCCAACAGGCTCTTGAAGTACTGAGCACCTTTCTGCTCGGCTAAAGCAATATTATTATCGGGAATAGCTTGCGGGTTTTTATAAACACTCAAGACTCTTGCCATACCTTGTTCACGAATTAAGTGCAATGTCGGGTAAGGTGAGCGATTAGTAAAATTACTAGCATCGTCATAATTAGCATCGGCAAAGCAATACTCAGGATGAAAAGTCGCAATTTGAAAAACACCTTCAAAGCCCTGCTCAACCACAAGTTCATTAGCGTAATCAACCAAATCTAAAAAACGATTAAAGCTTCTAAAGCCATCACGGTAAATTAATAAACTGGTTTCTATTTCCGAGTTAGCTTGTAAGTAATGGCATTGTGCTAGTAATTCAGTTAACGCTGACTTTAGCTGTTCTTGGGCGCTGAGATGATAGTGAATGGTTTGATTAACAAATTCTTTCTTCGCGAATGGGCAAAAATTCAAACCAATAATGACTTGTTCAAGCCATTGTTTCGTATGTTCTATTTCAGGTATTGTTGTCATAGTATGGACTTAGTTTAGTTTACTTCTTATTCAAGTGTTTATTTTAACTCTGAGTACTTTGCTGCAGTTGCCACATGGTAAAATAATGGCCTTTTTTGGCTAATAAGCCCTTATGCGTACCCTGCTCAACAATTTCACCCTGCTGCATCACCATGATATTATCAGCGTCTACTATAGTTGATAACCTATGGGCAATAACTAAACTGGTTCTATGCTCAGCAACTTCTTTTATCGCGGTTAATATCGCTTGCTCTGATTGGCTATCAAGCGAAGATGTTGCTTCATCAAAAACTAAAATCCGCGGATTTTTTAAAATAGTACGAGCAATCGCTACTCGCTGCTTTTCACCGCCAGAGAGCTTTAAACCACGCTCGCCAACAATAGTTTCCATGCCATCAGGTAGTCTAGCGACAAAATCTGATAAATGAGCCATTTTAAAAGCATTATTAACTTTTACTTCATCAGCTTTAGGTTCACCATAGTGAACATTGGCAAACAGCGTATCATTAAACAACACGGTATCTTGCGGCACAATACCAATATTTTTTCGTAAGGAATGTTGAGTAACTTGGCGAATATTTTGCCCATCAATGGTTATTTGACCACTGTCACAATCGTAAAATCTAAATAATAATTTAACTAAAGTTGATTTTCCTGAGCCGCTTTCACCAACTACAGCCACTTTTTGCCCAGACTTAATAGTGAATGATATATTTTTGATAATTGGACGTTTAACATCATAAGCAAACGACACACCTTCAAAGTTAATTTCTGCTTGAGACAAACTTAGTACATCAGCATGTTCATCATCTTCTACTTTGGGCTTCTTCAACATCAATTCAAACATCTGCTCAATATTGGCCAATGAGCCTTTGATTTCACGATAAACAAAACCTAAAAAATTCAGTGGGATAAAAAGTTGCATCATGAAAGCATTAATCAATACGAAGTCACCTAAGGTCATTTTTTCATAAGTTACTTGATAAGCAGCAAGTGCTAACATCGCCGTCATTGAGCAGGAAATAATCAGTGCTTGGCCGCCATTTAAGGCAAATAAAGATAGTCGATTCTTCATCTTTGCCTGTTCCCAGCTAGCTAATTGGTTATCATAAGCTGAGGCTTCATATGCTTCATTCGTAAAATATTTAACCGTTTCATAATTCAGTAAGCTATCAATAGCACGGGTATTACTCGATGAGTCAGCCTTATTCGCTTCACGTATAAAGCGTGTACGCCAGTCTGTCGCATAAACAGAATACCCGATATACAGCACGATAGAAGATAGCGTAATAAGCGCAAACCAAATGCCATAATTCACTAATAAAATCCCCACCACCATGACAATTTCGATCAGCGTTGGGATAATATTAAAAATCATAAAGCGCATTAAGAAATTAATGCCTGAAGTCCCGCGATCAATATCGCGTGACAAACCGCCAGTTTGGCGATTTAAATGAAAATCTAAATCTAATTTATGCAGATGCTGAAAAACTTTTAGGCCAATTCGACGAATTGCTCGTTCAGTAACACGTCCAAACAAGGTATCACGAATTTCAGCAAATATAACTATGGTGAGTCTAACGAGTCCATAAGCCCCCACTAAAGCAAACGGCACTAAGTAAACGCGGTTTTCTTGCTGAGTATCTAAAACATCAACAATATCTTTAAGAATAAAAGGTAAATAGACGCTAGCAACTTTGGTCAGTACTAGGCAAGCTAAAGCAAAAAATATACGTGCTTTAAACTCAAGTAAATAGGGAACTAATAGCTTAACAACACGCCAATTAAAGGTAGTAACTTCTTGCTCGGGCTGATGGGATGATCTGCGCATAGGGTTGATAAATTCCAATTAACGTTTAGGAAAAATACAGCGAACTTATGTCATAATATATTAACATCGATACCGTATTAGGTCTGAAAAATATTCACTTTTCATCACTGGCACCGTTAAGAAGAGCTCATTGTCTATGAACTTTTTTTGTAGTTGTGCTAACGTGAAACTATTCTTCTAATTCTGTGACTCGCTCTTATGTTTGCCTTGATTAATAATATTATCGATCGCTGTTTCTTTACTGCTATTTTCATATTGGGTGTGCAGTTACCTGAGTTTATGCAGCAATATCAGCAGCGCCTAGCAGGTCATTTGGCTGAAGCTCAATCGCAATTAAATCAATTTGAAATGATAGCCCAACAGCATTTTGATGGCAGCATAGTGACCATGATCACACGCTACAAAGACAATAGCGAAGCCGCTATTATTAGCACAGGAGAACTCATTGAACGCTTATCTTTGCGTGTTGACTACCTCGCTAACCACTTAGCACAGATAAGCCAATCCGATTATCTAGACAATGTTTATCTGTTTATTTGGCATTTAGACCGAGAAATTGCTAATGGTACTGCTGAGCACTTCTCAATGGCCATTCCGCTTGAGCTAAACGCTATTGCTACTGGTGGCACACTGGCTATTACTGCTCTGATATTAAAAGCATTAAGCATCAGCGTGGTTAAATACCCTTTCAAGAAAAAGTTAGCACAAAAAAATTAATCATGCTTTTATTGCACAGCAAAAAAGGTTGCCAAGGCAACCTTTTTATACAGTACTAATGCAAGTACAGCACTAATGCAAAACTGAACGGTTTACTTATTCGCCATTGCCGTCTTCGACGCGACTTTTAAGTTTTTGCCCAGGACGAAAGGTTACGACTTTACGTGCTGAAATTGGAATATCTTCACCGGTTTTAGGATTGCGTCCAGGACGCTCACTTTTAACTCGAAGATCGAAATTACCAAAACCAGACAACTTTACTTGCTCGCCTGTTTCTAGCGTTTCACGAATTTCTTCGAAAAACACTTCAACCATATCTTTTGCGTCGCGCTTACTCAGCCCAACTTTTTCAAATAAATGTTCTGCTACTTCTGCTTTTGTTAGCGCCATTATTTAATCCCTCAGAGATGCATTTAGTTCAGTTTTCAATGTATCAACCACTCGGTCAACTACGTCAGTGATATCCTTTTCTGCTAAGGTTTTATTATTATCTTGCAATGTCATTGCTATTGCTAAGCTCTTAAAACCAGATTCAATACCATTACCTCGGTATACATCGAACAAGTTTAGATCAACTAAATAATTTCCGCCAACCTTTTCAATAAGTTGTAGGACATTATTTGCACTTACTTGCTCTTCAACAACCACAGCTATATCACGTCTATTGGCCGGAAAGCGAGATATGTCGCGTGCTTGCGGGATGTTTTGTGTACAAATTTCAGTCAATAAAAGTTCAAAAATTAATGTTCGGCCATTTAAACCTAATTTTCTTTCTAATTCAGGATGTAAGGCACCAACGTGACCAACTAAAACACCATTTTTGTGAATGGCAGCCGTTTGGCCTGGATGTAAAGCATCAACTTCCGCCTTTGAGAAAACAAAAGCACTTTCGTTACTTGTTAGACTAAGCAAAGCTTCAACATCTGATTTAATATCGTAAAAATCAGTTGCTGCTTTTTCGATATCCCAATGTTCTTCACTACGTTGACCGCTAACAATACCCGCGATCATATTATCTTGACGAACGCCATTCTCAGCACTTTCATCAGGAATAAAACGTAAACCGGTTTCAAATAAGCGCACTCGCCCTTGTTGACGGTTTTGGTTATAGGCTACAGATTGTAATAAGCCGGTCCATAAACTGATACGCATTTCTGACATTTCAGATGAAATAGGATGTGGTAAGGTCATCGTTGCTTGACCAGGATGCAATTGCGCCTGTACTTTCGGGTCAACAAAGCTATACGTGATCGCTTCTTGGTAACCACGATTAACTAAAACATTACGTAACTTACTTACCGGTAGCTGTGCTTCTTTTTGCTCACGCATCGCTAATGTCGCTTTTGGTGAAACATTAGGAATATTGTTGTAACCAAAAATACGCGCGACTTCTTCAATTAAATCAACTTCAATACTGATATCAAAACGATACGCAGGTACAACGACTGTCCATACTTTCTCTGCATCGACACCGTCTTCAGTAACACTAAAACCTAAACGCGTTAGAATATTAGTTACTGTTGCATCATCAATATGATGGCCAATACGGCTATCTAATTTGGCACGACGTAAGGCCACTGTTTTTTCAGCTGGAACATGCTCTTCAGACATAGCTTCAACAATAGGTCCGGCTTCACCGCCAACAATTTCAAGTAATAATTGTGTCGCACGTTCCATGGCATCACGTTGTAGCTGAGGATCAATTCCACGCTCATAACGGTGTGATGCATCGGTATGTAAACCATACTGACGTGCTTTACCTAAAATAGCTAAAGGGGCAAAAAAAGCGCTTTCTAAAAAGATATCTTTAGATTCGCTAGTAACACCTGACGCTAAGCCGCCAAAAATACCGGCCATGGCCAATGCTTTTGCATCGTCAGCAATAACTAAGGTTTGGGTCGACAATGTCACTTCATTACCATCTAGCAATGTTAGTTTTTCAGCGTCATTCGCCAAACGGACATTAATGCCACCATCAATCGCAGCTAAATCAAAGGCATGCATTGGATGACCTTGCTCTAAAAGCACATAGTTCGTGACATCAACCACAGGGTCAATTG
Source organism: Colwellia sp. M166 (assembly GCF_024585285.1). NCBI lineage: Bacteria > Pseudomonadati > Pseudomonadota > Gammaproteobacteria > Alteromonadales > Colwelliaceae > Colwellia > Colwellia sp. M166. The sequence goes on along the minus strand of NZ_CP040755.1, from coordinate 4,245,829 downwards.
CACGTGTGCCACAACGACGCAGTTTTTCCACCATCCATAATGGGGTTTGTGCATTGATGTTAATATTTTTAATCACCCGGCCTAAATAGCGCGGACAGGCTTTTTCAGCTGATAAGGTAATCGCTACCGTATCGTCAATCGTTGGCGTAACCGCGGTGATAGTTGGCTCTGTAACGCTTAAGCTATTCAATACACCAACTTCACGAGCTAAGCCTTTAAGGCCTAAACAATCACCACGGTTAGCGGTTAAATCGACGTCGATGGTAACATCATTAAGATCAAGGTATTCTCTTACGCATTGACCAATAGGTGCATCACTGGCTAATTCCATGATGCCATCAGAATTATCAGCTAAACCGATTTCTGACTCACTACACAACATACCGTGTGAAGGTACACCGCGAAGTTTTGCTTTTTTAATTTTAAAGTCGCCCGGTAATACCGCGCCAACAGTGGCAACCGCAACTTTTAAACCTAAACGACAGTTTTTAGCACCACAAACAATATCGACTAACTCGCCGTCATTAAAATCTGGTCCTAAATTAATTTTTGTTACTTGTAATTTGTCTGCATCAGGGTGCGGACCACATTCAACCACTTCACCAATTAATACACCACTAAATTCGCCTGCAACAGGCTCAACGGCGTCTACTTCAAGACCAGCCATGGTAATTTGATGGGCTAATTCATCTGAAGATATAGCAGGATTTACCCACTCACGTAACCAAGATTCACTAAATTTCATTATATGGCTTTCCTACTTGAACTGTTTTAAGAAGCGAAGATCATTTTCAAAGAATGAACGTAAGTCATTTACGCCGTAACGTAACATGGTTAAACGTTCAACCCCCATACCGAAGGCAAAACCAGTATAAACTTCAGGATCAATGCCGACACTGCGCAGTACATTAGGATGCACCATGCCACAGCCCAATACTTCTAACCATTTGCCGTTTTTACCCATAATATCAACTTCTGCAGAAGGTTCTGTAAATGGGAAATACGATGGACGGAAGCGAATTTCTACTTCTTCTTCAAAAAAGTGATGTAAGAAGTCATGCAACACCCCTTTTAAGTGCGTAAAACTCACGTCTTTATCAACCATTAAGCCTTCCACTTGGTGGAACATTGGCGTATGCGTTTGGTCGTAGTCATTACGGTAAACTTTACCTGGCGAGATGATACGCAAAGGTGGTTGTTCTTTTTCCATGGTACGAATTTGCACACCCGAGGTTTGTGTACGTAAAACCAATTTAGGATTAAAGTAAAATGTATCGTGGTCTTGACGCGCTGGATGGTGCTCAGGAATATTCAAGGCATCAAAGTTATGAAAGTCATCCTCAACTTCAGGGCCTTGTTTCACAGAGAAACCTAAATCACCAAAAAAGCTTTCAATACGCTCAATAGTGCGCGTCACTGGATGTAAACCGCCTAATTCATCACCACGACCGGGTAATGTAACGTCAATAGATTCTGCGGCAAGTTGTTGCTTGATAACTTCGGCACGTAATAACTCACCACGCTCAGTTAGCAGCTTTTGTACCTGCTGTTTAGCGATGTTAATCACTTGACCCGCTTTGGGCTTTTCTTCTTTTGGTAACTTGCTCAGGCCTTTCATTTGTTCAGTGAACAAACCTTTTTTTCCTAAGAAGTTAACGCGAACTTGGTCAAGTTCTACAGGATCAGTTGCCGCCGCAATAGCTTGTTCTGCCTGCAATATAATATCGTCTAAATTCATGAGTTCCTCTAAAGCGTGTTCAAAGCGCCCATATTTCTTAGTATTTAACTATAGGGCATTAACATCGGCCTAATTTGGCCTTTAGCTAGACTTTTTCGATTAATAAAATGGTGAATGATTTTACACAAAAAATTACTGATAAAGTAGGGTAAATCTACGTTTTTCAACAAAAAGTTAATGTCTGTAATTTTTACTTTTATAAAACTAGGTGATTTTTCAGCTTATGATGGCTTAAATATTAATAAAATGACAAAAACCTATACCCGCTCCACTTCAAAATGCAGATTTCAGCAAGTCGATAACGGGTTAGCACCAAGGCATTGATTGAAGACGAAACCCTGGGTGGTGAAGGTAGAGCGAAGCAGGATGCCAGAGCCGAGAATAGTTATTCTATTATCGAAATCAATAACGCTGGAGATGACTCGTTATCGGCTTGCCCGCAGGGAGCTATGCTAGAAAATTAGTCCTGCGTTGCAGTACTTGATAAGTGAGAGACCATTATCGACGTATCGCGCCTTGATCAGAATGCCTAGCTTAGCGCTGAAGTTGCATCTTGAAGTGGTACGGGTATATTACGTTAAACATAAAAAAGGCTTCTATTATCGAAGCCTTTCTTTACGCAAAACACAGGTTTAAAAGATAGTATTAGCGCCTATAGGTTATAACCCACCTCATCATGCTCTATTAAATCTAAACCGGTAATTTCCTGCTCTTTTGACACCCGTAAACCTTTAGTCATAAAGCCGACTAATTTAAATAACAAATAAGAGACAACCGCGGTATAAAGAATAGTTGAACCGATACCAATTAACTGCACAGTAACTTGCCCTAACATAGTACTAATACCTTCAGCATAGCCAAAACCACTAAAGGCACCTAGCTCTGTCGAGGCAAAAACACCGGCTAATAAAGTTCCCAATATACCGCCGATACCATGGACAGGAAAAACATCTAAAGAGTCATCAATTTTAAGTTTTTGCTTAATATAAACCGTTGAGTAAAAACAAACGATACCGGCTGAAACACCAATAATTAAAGCGCCACCAGGTCCAACAAAGCCTGATGCTGGCGTAATAGTACCTAAGCCCGCAACCATACCAGTAACGGCACCTAAAACACTGGCTTTACCAAATTTTTTCCACTCAATTGCCGCCCAAGTCAATGCCCCTGCTGATGCAGACAAATGTGTCACTATCATTGCCATAGCGGCGTCACCATTAGCGGCCAAGGCACTACCACCATTAAAACCAAACCAACCAACCCAGAGCATACCCGCACCGGTTACTGTCATTGTCAGGTTATGTGGCAACATTGGCGTTCGTGGAAAACCATGGCGAGGCCCTAACACTACCGCAGCAACTAATGCAGCAACACCGGCGGTAATATGGACAACAATACCACCGGCAAAATCATATACGCCCATTTGTGCTAACCAGCCACCACCCCAAACCCAATGAGTTACGGGAGCATAAACAACGAGTAGCCATAAACCTGAAAACAGTAAAACTGCAGAAAACTTCATTCTTTCAGCATAAGCACCAATAATTAAAGCAGGCGTGATCACCGCAAAGGTCATTTGAAAAAGCACAAATAAACTTTCAGGAATATCACCAGCAAGGGTTTCTTTGGTCATTCCTACCATTAACACTTTACTGAAATCACCAATCCAAGCATTGCCTTCACCAAACGCTAAACTGTAACCCACAATGAACCATAAAATGGATGAAAGTCCAGCAATAGCAAAACATTGCATTAAAATTGATAGGATATTTTTTCGACGAACTAAGCCGCCATAAAATAAGGCTAAACCCGGTAAGGTCATTAATAGCACCAACGCGGTAGCCGTTAATATCCAAGCAGTATTAGCACCATTAAGCGCTGGCTCGGCAGCAAAACTTGGCAGAGAAAAAGTTAACGCCAACAGTGTGATTAATATTTTATTCATTTTACATTCACTATTAAAATTTTTAGGCTAAGTGTACAGAATTAAATTGCCGGTTTTCGAGTAACAGTACTTAATTAAATGGCATCATCATCTGCTTCACCGGTTCGAATACGCATAACACTTTCAATATCAGTAACAAATATTTTGCCATCACCAATTTTTCCAGTATGTGCTGAGCTAATAATGGTCTCTACAACTCGTTCAGCAAAATCATCTTTCACAGCAATTTCGAATTTAATTTTTGGCAGAAAATCAACTGAATACTCAGCACCACGATAAAGCTCAGTATGGCCCTTTTGACGACCAAAACCCTTCACCTCTGTTACTGTCATACCATCAATGCCAATTTCACTTAATGCTTCACGAACATCATCCATTTTGAAGGGTTTAATAATTGCTGTGACTAATTTCATTCGCTCACCTTTAGTGCATTTGTTATCAATTAAATTGTAAAATTCATTATTTATAATATTACTAAGCACCATTTATACCCAAAATAAAAAGAATATTAAATTCAACAACCTACACACAAATCAAGGCATTAACCAACGCAGCAAAGCACCATAACAGTGCAATTGAGCGCTAGATTAGTGCGATATTGGTGCAAGACAATCCAGTCGCATCAAAAGAGCGCAGCGATTAATAGATGATAAAAGCAGCTTACTTGAGCAGCCGCTTATAAACCAAAGAAAGCAATTTTATTACCGATATAAAAAAGCCCCGCAATAGCGAGGCTGTTTATAGTCAGTAACGGTTAGTCTTTAGTGTCTAATCAATCAGCTGATATTCAGTACGTAAAATATCAATGATCTCTTGCTTCGGGTTACTCGATAAAACAATCGCTTTTCCGGTAATTTTTTCAGCGATAGCAAGATAAGTTTCAGATAATGACATTAGCACTGCTGCAGGTAACTCATTGTCACGGGCCAATGCTTCACGTTCAATCATGCGGTCTTTATTTAATAAGATATCGGGATCTGGGAAGTGACTCAGCAATAGTTGGCGGAAACCTTCTTTCGAATTCTCAACAATATTGCCCAATCTATACTGCGCACCATCCCAAATACGTGATGAATCAGGTGTGCCCACTTCATCCATATAGATAAGTTTGTCATTGCCGTTACGGTCTTTGACATAACCAAACTCAAACTTAGTATCGACAAAAATTTGCTCCAGTTTAGCTAACGCAGCTGAGATAACATCAAAACCTTCGGTTAGTAGCTTTTCATATAAGGCAATATCGTCAATTGCTTTGAAGTTAAAAGCAGTAAAATTATCGACAATATTCTGACGAGTAATATTGACATCATCAACCGCTGGCACACCAGGAATTCCCGGTAAAATGCCTTTAGTTGACGGGGTTTGTAGCAATGTTGGTAATTTACTATCTTTTTCAAGACCATCGGCTAATTGAATACCACAAAACTCTCGTTCACCCTTAGCGTACGAACGCCACATTGAACCGGTAATATATTGACGACAAATAGCTTCAATCATTACCGGCTTAGCTTTTTGTACTATCCACACAAAAGGGTGTGGTATATCAAGAATATGACTATCAGCTAAGCCTTGCTCTTTAAATAATTTAAACCAATGATTAGAAATGGCATTTAATGCTGCGCCTTTACCTGGCACACCTTTCATGCCACCTTCACCATGCCAAATGCAATCAAAAGCTGAAATACGGTCACTGATCACCATGATGGCTAACGGTGTATCGAGTGCAACATCATAGCTTTTTTCTTTAATTAGGCGTTGGCTGTCCGCAGGGGTTAACCAATAAACAGAACGTACCTTGCCACTATGAACAGCGATATCAGTACGGATAGGCAAATCATTATTTACCGCTAAAATTTGTTCAGCAACACTCATAATAAAACCTTCAAATTAAATTTAAACTAATTGTAGCGAATATCATCTTTGCTATTTACAACAGGAAGTAAAATAGTATTCGCTAAAATTAACAGTTAACTATTTTAAACCATTAATACGAAGGAATTTAGTTTAATTTCAAGGTTAAAGATTAGTGAGTACTTTAAAACGCTGAAAGTGAACTAAAGAACAAGTAAGAATGATTAAAAAAAGAAAAGGACGCCTAGGGCGTCCTTATCTCAATACAAATATCTCAAACTTATGCTAAAGAAGCTTGTGCTTTTTCAACTAAGAATGTGAAAGCTGCTTTATCGTATACTGCGATGTCAGCTAGGATCTTACGATCGATTTCAATAGAAGCCTTTTTAAGACCATTAATGAAACGGCTGTAAGATAAACCATTTTGACGAGCTGCCGCGTTAATACGAGCAATCCAAAGTTGACGGAATTGACGCTTACGTTGACGACGGTCACGGTATGCGTATTGGCCAGCTTTAGTTACAGCTTGGAAAGCAACGCGATAAACGCGACTACGAGCACCGTAGTAACCTTTAGCTTGCTTTAGAACCTTCTTGTGACGTGCACGTGCTTGTACACCACGTTTTACTCTTGCCATTTTCTATCTCTCCTATTAACCGTGACGTAAAAGTTTTTTAACTGACTTTATGTCAGAAGCAGCAATCATGCATTTCGCACGAAGATGACGCTTAACTTTAGTACGGCGTTTAGTCAAGATATGACGAAGACCGGCTTGTTTAAATTTATAGCCTGTGGCTGTCGGTTTAAAGCGCTTTGCAGCACCTTTATTGGTTTTCATTTTAGGCATGTTAATAACTCCGCATTGTTATGCCAAATTTAAAGTAAACTAGGCGAGAGTTTCTTAGCGCTTAGCAATTAAGCTAAGATATTGAACTCTACTTGTAGG